>JAGRMP010000116.1 GCA_020441225.1 Maritimibacter sp.
CCTGCTTTGGAGACAGTGAATCACGTCAGGCCCTCAAACGGAATCCCATTTATGGGTACGCATCCTAGGCGGACCCGGCCGGGGCGACGCAGTGTTCAAGAGTTTTCTCCGTGAGCTCCATTACAGGACTACGGGAGCGCCCTATATCCCTGACGAGGCGAACATCGTTGCCCATGTTCGAAAGCACCCGTCCGGCCGAGAGTTTCGGTGAACTCCCCCGACCAGCGGGGGAGTTACCCTATTGTTTTGCATCCTGTCAGGATTTGGCAATTTTAGGGGGCACCTGTAACCAAGAGGTGCTACCCGATGACCCACATCAACGACCCCGAGGAACCCGGCCAGAGCGTGCGTGAGTTCGAGGAGTGGAAGCGCGGGAAGGCCGCCGAGGCCACCGCGCAGCCCGTCCGCCCGTCCATCTTCATCACCGATCAGCAGTTTGCGGATCGGTGGGGTGTGAGCCGGCCCACGATCTGGAAGATGGCCAAGGCTGATCCCGATTTCCCCCAGCCCATCAAGCTGAGCCCCGGCACCACGCGGTGGCGGCTGGAAGATGTCGAGAATTACGAGGCGGCCCGGGCCGCGGCGTCGGCGTGATCCATGGCGTACGATCAGGATCGCGGCCCGCCTGAAAAAGCGGCCGCCGGTGAGAACACCGACGACCGCCCAGAAGGATTTTCCATAGCCGATTTATCCCTCAAAAGCGCCAAGAAATCAAGCGTTTCGATGGCAGATCGTGAGCGCGTCCTCCCCGCTCACGAAGGCGCACGGGCGTCGGGCCATAATGACCCCTGCCCGGGCGGGACGCTGCCCGCCACGGTCCATTTGCCGATGCATGAGCGGGCCGTGGCCACGACGGCCGCAACCGGTGCGGTGGTGGGCGAGGGCGACCGGCAGGGCTTCTCCGCCCCTGTGGCGGGGCGTGAGGGGCCGCTTCGGCTTGCCGGGGGTGTTGGCCCCGCTCAGCGCGCCGGGCCGCTCCGGGGCCTCTCCGGGGCCGGGGCGCCCATGCGCATGATGACGCCCGACCGGGTGCCCATGGTGCCTTGGGCTCACCGCCGTCTCGATGGGGGCCATTGATGAGCATCGAGGCATACAACTGGTGGATGCAGCAGTCGCACCTTCCCCCGGCGGAGCGGGTGGTGCTCGGCGTGCTCTGCCACCACCACAACGGGCGGACGGGCCGCTGCGACCCGGCTCAGTCCACGGTGGCGGAGAGCGCGGGCATGGTTGAGCGGACTGTGCGCCGCCACATCAAGTCGCTCGAACACCAAGGTTTGCTCTCTCGGAAGAAGCGCGGCGGCCATGGTGAAGGCCGGATGTCCGACTTTTTCGAATTGCACTTTGATTTCACGGGAAAAACCGACGAGGGCAACCGGACAATCCGTGCAAATTCTGAGGCCGATGGGCTACCGGACAATTCGTGCACGTCCGACGAGGGGCTACCGGACAATTTCGGGGGGGCTACCGGACAATTTGGAGGGGGGCTACCGGACACAGCTCTGTCCGGTAAACAGGAAGGAACAGGAAAGGAACAGGAATACTCCCCCTGTAGTCCCCCTGTCGAAACCACCTTCGCCGACACGGCCCAGCCGGGTCTCCCGTTCGCACCGTTGCCGGCTGAGAAGGTGACGCTTCGTGACGCGCTCACCGCCCCACTCACCGCCTTCGCCAGTGTCGAGGCCGCATCGAGCTACGTGGCGTATCGTCATCGCCTCGGGAAGCCTCTCAGCGAGGCAGGTGCCAAGCGGACCGCGGAACAGCTTCGCCAGATCGCAGAGCGGGGTGGAGACCCCGACGAGGCGCTCGCGCTCATCGAAAAGCACGGATTGGCCGGCCTGAAAGCGGATTGGTACTTCGAGGCCAAGGCAGGGGCACCGACCGGCACGTCGCTGGCGGTGATTGACCACGGGACCGGCCCGGCGCCCGACCCGGTTGTTCAGGCCGTCGATGCCTACAACGCCAAGGCTGCAGAGCACGGCTGGTCGCGGTGCCAAAACCTCACCCCCGGCCGCCGCCGCAAGATCAACGCCCGGCTCCGGGAATGCGACGGCATCGAGGGCTGGCACTACGCCTTGTCCGAGGTCGAGAAGTCGGAGTTCCTGATGGGCCGCGTGAGCGGTCGAGACGGCACGGCCTTCAAGATGCGCATCGACTTCATGGCGCAGCCCGAAAGTTTCGCCCGCATCATGGAGGGCGTCTACGACCGCGGCTCGGCAAAAGGCCACGCCCAACCCACCAGCACCGCGGCCCGAGACGCAGGTGACATTCGGCGCGTTCTGGAACGCCGCCACGGAGGAGCCGTATGACCAATCTCCCTGACACCCCCCGCAAACTCGAACTGCCCGCCCACATGCGTGAGCTGGGATGGCTGGTGTTCGATGAGCTGACCCCCGAAGAGAAGGTCCGGCACGAGGCCAAGGTCGCGATCTTCTCGAAGGCGATCCTCGCCCGGTTCTGGTCTGACGAGAACGAGCCGGACGAGTACCGTGACATCGAGATGGAGACGTGGCTCGACGTGATCGGCAAGCTCGGCCAGGACGAAATCCGGGCTGCGTGGTCCGACTACCAGAAGACCGGGCCGCGGACCCGGGACGGCAAGCTCTACCGGCCCGACCCCGGCGCGATCTACCTGCGGGTCATGAAGCTCCGCAAGAAACAGCGCGAGGCGTGGGAAGCTGACCAGATCGGCGGGCCGCGCCATGACTGATTTCTCGGCCCTGCCGGTACGCCGCTGGGCGGTGCCCTCGTCGCCGGACCCGCCCCCTCTCCGCCTCCTCGTCACGTCCGCCGACATCGTGGCTCTCGTGGCACCTCAATCTAAATCGTCATGCCAAGGAACATCGAAAATGCACGACACCATCAAGCCCTTTGACCCCAAAAACTACGCCTCGCACGAGCGGGTGGGCTACCTGCGGGGAAAGGCCGACGAGAAAAGTCTGGCCGCCCGCGAGCTCTCGCAGCAGTTCCGCAATTTGCTTGAGGAGAAGCGAGGTGCGGAACGGTGCCGGCGTGAGCTGGAAGTTGGCCCGGGCCTTGTTCAGCGCACTTTCAAGGAGGAGCACCGGCGGCTCACCGAGCTGATCGAGGTGCTGGACGCGGACCTCGCCGAGATCACCCCGCGCCGAGACCGGCTCTCTGCCGAACACCGGGCGCTGCGCGCGGCTTACACGCGCGCCCGCGACCGCGCTCGGGAACTTGGGCTGCCCATCCCCGCTGACGCCAGCGGCGACGAGTTCGCCCCGGAGCCCACCAAGCAGACCCCCTACGATGATGGGTCGATCAAGAACATGGAGATGGAGAAATGAAACTGATGGAGAAACTGCGCCAGCAGCTCAAGGCGAACGAGAGCGCGGCGGCCTCTGTAATCGGGGGGGTCAACCAGTTCCGGGAGGAGCTCGACCAGCTCAACGCTGAGCGCAAGCGTGTCGAGGCCATGCCGGTGCTGCGGGGTGAGGCCGAGGCCAATCTTGACCGGGAACTCGACCGGCGCTTCGCGGAGGCGCTCCGCAATGTTCAAGTCGGCTCACTCACCCGGCCCAACACGCCGGCGATGCCCCAGATGAGCCCTGAGACGGTTGACGGCCTGCTGATCGGCGCAAACCGGGAGGGCATCCGCAAAGTGCTGATCGCCGAGATCGCGAAGCGGTACGAGGACGGCGACGGCATCGGTGCCGCGGACCGCGCCGCCAAGTTGGCCGAGATCGACGCCAAGATCGAGGAGATCGAGAAGGCCGAGGAACTCACGATCCGGCGGGCCGAGGCGGCCGGTCTCGAAATCCTGCGCCGCGGAGACGCGTCGCCCGACGCCCTGTTGATGACCGACGCCGCGCTCGGCGCCTGATCGCCCCGGGCGCCGGGCCGCCCACAGCCAAAGACATTGAGGGCCGCGCTCCACCGGGCGCGGCCCTCCTCTTTGCCGGGGCCGACCTGCACCACCTGCCGCGGTCTTGGCAGGTTTTCACAGGGATTTTCACTCCACCTTTCGGCCACCGCCAACACCCTCAGCCTCACGGTGCCCGGGGCATTGGACGTGTGAACGCTCAGGGTGATCTCCCCCGGCCCGGTGCGCGCAGGCGGAGCGGCACAGAGAGGGCCGGTACAGGGCCATGCACCGGCCGCGCGGTCCCCGCCCGCCTCTCTGCGGGGCAGGGCCACAGCGGCCCTGAGCGGGCCGCTGAGTGGGGTATGCCATTCGCGGGCTCCCCGAGGCCATGGCGGGCAGGGATGTGCCTGAGCGGCCCGCACAGGCGGCGAGGAGGGGCAAGGGGGGGTACCCCTTAGGTACCGTCCTGTCATCCCAACGGCCTGCGGGGCGCCGCTGCCCGGGTCAGCGCGCTTTTTTTCGGAACGGCAAACGCGATGCGTTTCGGCCTGAACAAGCGCAACGAGGCTGACCTATGCCTGCTGCATGGCGCCGTCGAGGGCAACGCGACGCATGTTGATTTGCGGGTCTGTGCGGAACACGAAGAGGGGGTGCGTGCGCTTTTGCGCCCAATGAACTACCTGACCCGCAAATTTGCCCAGACGCCGGCATGGTGGCCTCGCGATCCAGCAGGAGGCTCAGGCGGCGGCCTCTTCGTCTTCCCCCAACACCTCGGACCGGATGTGGTTCTTGAAGGTGTCGACGCTGGTGAAACACCGGAAGCCCGCCGCGCTCGCCAGCGCAATCGTGGCGTCACCCTCGTCGAGGAGGAGCGCCAAGGGACCGGTGAGCCCCTCTTGCACACCTCTGGGCCAGACCAGATCGAGGATCGCAACCGCGGCATTGGTGTCGGGATCGGACAACTCGTAGGACATCTCGCCCGCCTTCAGGCCAAGTTCCTCGACCCACGCGTTGACCTCTTCGAGTGCCTGCTCCTCGCCCTCGCTGGTTATCCCGCCGACGACCTGGACCTGCGGGACGTCCGCGTGCACCACGTTCTCGGCCAGCCACTTCGTGTCCCCATGCAGGAGTGTTTCCAGACGTGCGTTGGCCTCGGCGGCCAGCAGTTCCCTGCGCGCCTCAAGAAAATCGAGGTAGTTCTCGACCTTCCAGAGCTGCTCGTCCATGGGCACCCACTGGGACGCCAATGCCCCGGGGTGGGCGCTTTCCACCTCGGCGAAATAGATTTCTGGCAGGCGGTCGCTGATAGTGAGGTTGGTGTCCTTGGTCAGCAGGCAGAAGTTCGCGATGGCGTTGACGGTTGGGCGGGTGTGCTCCCGCTTGTAGAGCTGGGCCTTGGGGAAGATGTGGTGCACCTCCAGCGTGCTCATCTTGCCCAACATCCCCTTTTTTAGCTCGATCCCGGTACCGAAGTCCCGGGCCGCCCCCATCCGGGTCAGCATGTAGAGGACCGGGTAGAAGCGCGCGCCAAGGCTCCAGCCGCGGAAGTGGCCGGGCTCGATCCGCAGGCCACCGTGCCAGAGGCGGAGTTCGTCGATGAGTTTGTCGAGCCCGCCGTCGGGGCCCTCAAGGCATTCCAAGTCCTTGTCGATGAAGGTCTCGGTAGAGCCCGAATACCTGCCCCACATGCCCGCCTGCGCGAACCAGAACAAGAGCTTGTCGCGCTCCACCTCGTCCACCTTGCCGCCCTTGAGCTCAAGGTATCGGACCATGACTGGCACCGCAAAACGCCCGAAGAGGACCCGGGCATGGTCGAGGCCCAGCCGCCCGGCGATGAGGTTCAGGCAGGTGTCGATGTGCTTGGTCGCGCTCTTCAGGGCAACCTCGACCTGTTCCGGTTCGAGGTCGTCCAAGAAGGAGAACTTGGCCTCGCCGGTGGCCACGGTGTTCACGGACCGCAGGAGCCAATCGAGGTTGAATTCATAGTCGTGCGCGGCCCATGTGGAGAGGCGCTGTTTCATCTCGCTCCGGGCCTCTGGCCAATCGGCGCATACTTTCGCAAGGGCGAGGTCACCCTTCGACAGCTTGGTCCCGCCGCTGTTGACCTTGTTGAAGATGTCCACGACCACATCGAGTGTCATGCCTTCGCCCGAGACCTCTTCGGCGTGCAGGTCGATCTCCAAGATGCCCAGCAGGCGGGATATGCGCCCGGAGTACTTGACCGCCTTCATGCCGATCTCGGGGACCTCAGCGAGGCTCTCGATCAGGGCCTCGTGCCCGGCCTGACCACCCACGAAGAGCTTGGACACGTCGATCCAGAAGGGGTCATCCTTCATCTTGACCGGCTGGTAGAACTCGAAGGTCTCGTCTTCGAGGTGGAACATCAGCCCGGTGAAAGCCTGTGCGTTGCCGTCGAAGAAGATGGGGGGCTTGCCGCGGGCGACGCCGTAGAGCGAGGTCATGCGCTGCTGGCCGTCGAGGAGCAGCTTGACGACCCCGGAGGCCAGCTCCTGATCCCCGCGGTACTTGGCCGTCTTGGCCTCTGTGGCCCAGACCAGCAGGCCGCCGACCGGGTGGCGCTTGTAGAGGGAGGAGAACAGCCCGCGGACCTGCTCGCGGCCCCAGACGTACCCGCGCTGGAACTCGGGCAGGGCCATGAGGCCGTTGTCGATGTGGTCTAGGATCAGGGATATCTTCATTGCACTTCCTCCACTCGGTCATCTTGGGGTTCACTGGGGGACGGGGGCTCGCCGCCGGCGTCACCGAACAGGCAGGCCATCAACGAGGCGCTGAGGGCCGCGGCGGTGGCACTGGCGGTGTCGGCGGTGTTGCTGATCCCACTTGTGGCGGAGATGACCTCTGCAAAGCGTTTTTGCTGCCCCAAAGGAGGCAGAGGGAGGGGGATCGACTTCAACTCCTTCGCGTTGATATTGGACTGCCCGATCGCACCCCTTGCCATCTCAAATAGCCGTTTCTTCATGGAATGTGAGTTCATGAACGCCCAGACAAAAGTTGGTGTCACAAGCTCTGGGTCCACTCGAAGCCTAATGAAATATGATGCGGCAACCGCGGGAAATCTGCCGTCCCACAACCCGGTCTTTCCGACTAGTTCCTTGCTGTTGGTGCGGTTGAAAAGAATGTCCCCTTCCAGAAGCTCATACTTCTTGAAGTCCGCATCACTCAGGTCGAGGTACTTCAGATCCTCACACGACAGCTCGCCGGTGTAGCTGACATTGCCCATCCGCAGCACGGGCGTCCCGGTCCCACTGTCGTTTGCCTTCTGGCTCGTCCCGTATTGCACAGCGGTTGATACATCCCCGAGCGGCCGTACCTCCCACCCCATCGGGTTCGCCACGGGGTCACCGAACATCTTGATGAAGAGGGCGGGGATGAAGGCGCGGAGCTTCTCGTGCGCCTCGGCCCGCAGGCGCTCGATACTTGCCGCCCGGTCCAGGATGTCCACGATGCGCCACTGCTCGTCGAGCGAGGGCAGCTCAAGGGAGAGCGTGGCCATTTCTTTGGCATTTACGTTTGGCTGCGCCGCGACACGAGTGAGGGAGTTGATCTGTCTCCAATAACCCTGAGACCGGAAGAAATGGGCCACGTACTCAGGAAGCACCCGCGCGGTATCTACCCGAAACCGGATCAAGTACCCGGCGTAAACCGCAGGCTCCCCGATGTCTTTGTGCATATAGCTTTTGCCAGCTGTCGCACCGCTTCTGGCGATAAGAAGATCACCTACATGAAGCCCATACTTGTCAATTTGGGCGGCCGATGCGTCCACTACGGCGCGTTTGGAATGCACCAAGTCGCCAGCTTCATCTATGTCAGTGATCCGTATGAAACGTACGCCGTCCCCCTCCGCCCTCGCGGGTGCATTGAGACCGTATTGTCCCTTTTCCGACACCTCGCCCAGAGTGACTGAATTTGAAGAGGAGCTCATGCCAGTTCTCGTACCGCTTGTTCGAGGGCGCCGAGTTGTTCAAGTATCTCCCGTTCGATTTCTCTCAACTCGTCAAGGATCTCCAGCGGGTCGCGGTGGTCCACCTGTGCCCTGCTCTGCGGCCGGTGTCGCCCTGCGCTGAGATTGAAGTCGGCACCCCGGATCGCGTCGGCCTCGGCAAACCACCACTTTTCCGTCCAGTTGGCCTCGGTATCACGGGCTTGCCACTCATGCCCGCGCGCCTCGCGGTCCCGGAACGCCTCGACCAGACCCGGCAGGTCGTCGGCGTCGATGGGCTGGTCGTGGTTGGCGTCAAGCTTGAACCCGTCGTTGTCGGCGTGCAGGAACATCACCCGCTCGGTCTCGCCGCCCTTTCGGAAGACCAAGATCGAAGTCTTCACCCCGGAATAGGGCTGGAAGACGCCACCCGGGAGGGACAGCACCGCCTCCACGGTGTTGGCCTCGATCAGCTTGCGGCGCAGTTCCCTGTGTGCCCCGGTGGCGCCGAAGAGCACGCCCTCTGGCACGACGACACCACATCGGCCCCCCGGCTTCAGCTGGTTCAGCATGTACTGTAGGAAGAGCAGCTCCGTCTGGGTCGTGGTGCCCACCTTCACGTCATCGACGATCCTGTCCTTGTCGAGGCGGCCCGAGAAGGGCGGGTTGGCGAGAACGACATCGAAGCCCTCGGGCGGCAGGCCCATCTCGATCTTTTGCTGGCGGTCGAGGGTGCGTGTGAGCGCGTCACGCCGGAGGATGCGCACCTTGTCGAGGCCGCGCAGGCTGAGGTTCATCGTGGCGAGGCGGACCATCTGCGGGTCCACGTCGTTGCCGTAGAAGGTCTCCTCGTGAAGCTGGCGGGCGGCGTCCCGGCTCAGCCGGTCGCCGGCGCCGCGCTGGAGCGGCTTGCCGTCCACCTCGGTCACCTCGATGGCGGCCTCGGAGGAGTTGACCAGCCGGATGTGGTCGTAGGCCGCGACGAGGAAGCCCGCAGTGCCCGCGGCCGGGTCATAGACCGTCTCGCCCAGCCGAGGGTCCACGAGCTGGACAATGGCGCGGATGACGTGGCGCGGGGTGCGGAACTGGCCCAGCTCGCCGGCCTGCTTGATCTGGCGCAGGACGTGCTCGAAAAGGTCGCCCTTGGTGTCAGCGTCCATCTCCTCAAGGTGGAGGTCCCCGACGCGGGTCAGGACCTGCGACAGCACCGTGGGCTCGTCGATCACGAGCCGGGCGCCCTCCATGAAGTTGGTGACCCCGGCCGCGGCGATCTCGGCGTAGAAGGGGAAGACCTCGTCGCGGACCCAAGATACCAGCCGTTCGCCATTGAGGGCGTTGGCCCAAGACGACCAGCGCAGCAGGTCATTGGACACGGTCTCAGCACCGCGCTCACGGGCGTTGAGCGGGTTCCTGAGGGCCCACTCGCCCTCGAAGGCGCTGGTGTAGGGCTCGGCCCCGGGACGGCGTGCCTGGCGCGCTCTGGCGGCGTCCATGGCCTCGAACATGTAGAAGAACATGAGGAAGCTGAGCTGCTCGGCATTCTGGGCCGGGTTGGGGTAGCCGCCGCCGTAGAGGTAGTCGCGGATCTGGTCGATGCCTCGGCGGAGGTCGGGGGTCAGGGGCATGTGCTTTGTGCTCGATTAGGCTGAGGGTTGTTGTTTCTCAGCGGCCGGGTCGCCGTCGGAGAAGGGGCCGAAGACGGCCACGTTCAGGCTGCCAAGGAGATCGTCGAGGGCATCCTGCCCACCGAATACCCGCAGGGCCGCGTCATAGCCGCCCATGCCGCTGAAGGGCGGGTCGTCGAGGTCGTAGTCCCAGAACCCGTCGATGTCCTTCGCGTTGGCCTCGATGTAGCTCTTCACCATGCGGGCCCAACGGTCCTGCTCCGCGGTGTGGTCCCGGGTTAGGAGCCAAGCCTCAAACCGCAGACCCAGAGCGGCCGCGCGGGCCTCGTGTTCGCCGGACCGGACGATCCGCCCGTCCTCATCGAGAGTGACCCAGTCGCGGGAGGCCGGGTCGATGTGGTCGTCGATGTCGAGGTTGAG
Source organism: Maritimibacter sp. (assembly GCA_020441225.1). The sequence goes on from JAGRMP010000116.1 coordinate 9,809, forward strand.
CAAGGTGCGAGGCGAGGCCGGCCCGGTGGGTGTCCTGCTCTCCCCAATCAGCCCGCCCGGAATCGTCTCGTCGTCGTCACCGTGGAAGTCGGTGACCCCGACGAAGTCGAACATGGTGAACCCGGACTTGCGGATGTGGTCTGCCTTGCGGGTGCCGCGCCCGCGCATCTGCTGGTAGAGGATCGCGCTCTTGGTGAACCGCGCCATGATGAGGTTCACCACTTCCGGGCAGTCAAACCCGGTGTCGAGCATGTTCACGCTGACGAGGATCTTGGGGAACTCCTCATCCTTGAACCGCTTGATGATGGTATGTGCGTCCGGGGTTGGGCCGACGCCGAGGTCGCTCACGACGAAGTCGGCATAACGGGTCGTGGAATGTGGTTTCAGGTCTGCGAAATGGTCGTCAAACATGGTGGCCAGCGTCTCGGCGTGGCGCTTGGTGACCGCGAAGACGATGGTCTTGCCCTTGAGGGGATACCGGGTCCGCCCGTCCGACCCCCTGAACCCATTGTCGAGCACCTCGCGGAACTCGCGCACCATGGCGCGGTTGCGCTCGGGTATGGTGAACTTTCTCTCCAGCGAGTTGGGGTCCACGACGATGCTGTTGCCGCCGTCGAAGAGCTCCTCGAACTCGGCGGACGTGGCCTCGTCCATGGCCGACCAATCAAGGTCATCGCGCTTGACCTCGAAGCCGCCGTCTGAGGCCGTCTTCACGGTCTTCGCCTTGTAGATCTTGTAGGGGACAAGATTGCCCTCTGAGACCGCCTGCTGGAGCGTGTAGCTATAGGTGGGGCGGTCGACCTCGAAGAACCTTAGGGTGTCGCGGACGAAGAGGCCATCCTCAGGGTCGGGTAGATCTTCGGTCTCGACCGTACAGGGCGTGGCGGTGAGGCCCAGCTGGATACCGTCGAAATGGCGCAAGACGCCGCTCCACTTGCCATAGATAGAGCGGTGGCACTCGTCCGTGATGACAAGGTCGAAGTACCCCGGCGAGAGCTGGTCGTACTCGTTCACCATGGTTTGCAGGGTCGAGATCGTGACCCGCTTGGCGTGGTCGAACCTGCGCCCGCCCTTCATGACATAGGCGGGGTAGTCCTTGAGGTAGTCCACGAAGGCGTCCAGCGTTTGGGATGCGAGGGTGATCCTGTCCACGAGGAACAGCACGCGGGTGACATGGCCGGCCTCGAAGAGCCGCTTGATGAAGGCCGCGGCGGTCCGCGTCTTGCCGGTCCCGGTCGCCATCTCAACCAGCAGTTTTCGGCGACCTCGGGTGATTTCATGGCAAAGTGCGTCGATGCACTCGACCTGATAGTCTCGCCCGCCACCCCCCGCGATGGACCTGTCGGTCTCCACTGACATCAAATCGCGGCGCACCGTCCGGGTCGCCATACGGCGTTCCAAGTCATCCTGAGAGAAGACACCGGCCACGGCGCGGGAATGGGCATCCACGTCGGCGTCGAGGAAGCGCACCTCCTCGCCATTCGACAAGAACACGAAGGGCACCCCGAGCTGCCGGGCGTAGTGCAGCCCCTGATCCTGAGCGGATATCGGGTGGGTCGACATCTTCTTGGCCTCCAGCACGGCCACAGGGTGACCACGCCGGTCGCACAGGACGTAGTCGGCGCGCGACCCATCCGGCAGGGTGTACTCGAAGTGGACGGCTCGCCCATCCGTCAGGGACCAGCCGACATCGGTCAGGAGGGCGTCAATCTTGGCTCTGGAAAATGCTTCGGTACTCAAAATTCTAACCGGTCTAGTGGGTGCAAGTTTGGGCTAGGAACTTGGTTCGAGCCATGTTCGGCTGATTGAAAGCCGACCCGACACCTGAGCCCCTCATGGTACATTTACTCGCCGTTTTGGTCCAAAATGATCTTCTGAATTAGTCCCAGAACCGTTCCAAAGGCACAAGCATGTTGATGTGCGACAATCTCGGCGGTTGAGTGGCACGCACGTGGCTCCAACACGGCCATCATTGCATTGGGCGACACCCGCGGGTGTTGTGGGCGGCATCGGTCGTTCCACAGGGGTTTTTTTCGGCCGCGGTGCGGCGTGCGTTTTTGATCATATCACGCAAATGGCGGCACGAGGGTGCGCCTCATCCATGTCAGCGGAGAGCTTTGGGATCGGGAAGGAGGTGCGTATTCAGTCGCAGTCCCCGTAGCCCGAAGTCATGCAGACCTGCGCACGTGCTTTCGCGTCTGCAATCTGTTCGCGGGTCATGAGTTTCTCCAACTCCTGAAGTGCCCCAGCAGCTTGTTCTAGCCGGTTCGCGATTGCGATGTTTAGCCACGCGTGCGCCGAGACATAATCCACGGGAGCACCGTAGCCATTCGCCAACATTATACCGAGGTTGAGTTGTGCCTCGGCCAAACCCTGTTCAGCGGCCAGCCGGTACCAGTGCACTGCATCTGTTTCCGATTGGGGGACACCGTCGCCCTTCATGTACATGAGCCCAAGGTTGAACTGCGCGCTGGCGCTACCCTGTTTGGCAGCGAGCCGAAACCAAGTTACCGCTTCAGTATCGTCTTGGGGTACGCCCTCGCCGTACCGATACATGGACCCAAGATTGGACTGCGCTTTGGCGTGGCCTTGCTCCGCAGCGAGCCGGTACCAGCGCACCGCTTCTTTGGCGTCCCGAGGGATCCCGTCACCAAGCTCATACAGAACTCCTAGGTTGTATTGAGCCATGGCGTGGCCTTGTTCTGCAGCCAACATGTACCAGCGCGCCGCTTCCGCCTCGTTTCGGGGGACGCCATCGCCAAGATCATACAATAATCCCAAGTTGAACTGCGCAGCGGCGTCGCCTTGTTCTCCTGCAAGCTGGAACCAATGCACTGCCTCCGAGAAATCCTGTGACACGCCGTCGCCATTCTTGTACATGAGCCCGAGGTTGGATTGTGCTTGGGCGTGGCCTTGTTCGGCGGCCAACCGATACCAGCGCGCCGCTTCTCCGTAGTCTTGGCGAACGCCCTTCCCGACCAGAAAAAAATCTCCGAGATTGGATTGCGCCTCGGCCATGCCTTGTTTGGCGGCTAGGCGGTACCAGCGCGCCGCTTCAGCGTAGTCTTGGGGTACGCCACGGCCGACAAAATACATGTTCGCGAGGTTAATTTGCGCCTCGGCAATGCCCTGTTCAGCGGCCAATTGGTACCAACGCGCAGCTTCAGAAAAATCTTGGGGCACGCCCCTGCCCAGTTCATACATGAGCCCGAGGTTGGACTGCGTATAGGGTTCGCCTTGCTCGGCCAATGGGCGCCATTCCTCCATAGCGGTTTCGAAGTCGCCGGCCTCGAAGGCTGCCAGCCCTTTGCCAAAGTCTTGTGCCGCCGCAGGCACGGCCAAAGCGACAAACACTGAAATCAGGCCGACGCGTTCAAATCTGATCATGTTGAATGCTCCCATTGGATCAACGATGACATTAAGGCTGAAAGGCTGACTGCGTGAGAGCAAAATCCTTTTGGGCCGGTCAGTCGAGTGGGAAGCAGTGCTGGGGCGGCGCCGGTCTCGTGAAGTCCGACCCGCAAGATCGACAAGGCATATGCAAATAGGTCGCGCGAAACGGGCCTTCTGGTACGTCCTTGGAGCAGCTCGGACACATTCGCCCTTGCTCACGCCGCTCCAAGCACATTTTGAATTGGTGCGCCGTTTGGTGCGTGGAATTGCCGAAGTGGCAATTTATCGTTTGTTTTCAAGGGTGGGTGGTGGAGCCGAGGGGAATCGAACCCCTGACCTCGTCATTGCGAACGACGCGCTCTCCCAACTGAGCTACGGCCCCAACATGGCGTGCTATCTGGCCTTTCCGGGCCGAGGTGTCAAGCGGGAATGCGGCGGTTTTGTTTTCCGGGCGGCCGCCGGCCACGGGCGGGCGGGACGCGCGTTCGAACGGGCGTGGCACGGCGTTTCGAAACGCCGTTCCCGCCCGGTTGCCGCCGCGCGCCTCAGGCGATGACCCGGGCGTTCTGGCGGACGAATTGCTCGATCGCGCTCGCGGGCACCGCGCCCGACTGGCGGGCGACCTCGCGGCCGTTCTGGTAGAGGATCATCGTCGGGATGCCGCGGATGTTGTTTTTCATCGAGACCTTGGGGTGGTCTTCGGTGTTGATCTTGGCGAGGCGTGCACCGGAGCCCAGAGCCTGCGCCGCCTTGGCGAATTCGGGCGCCATCATCCGGCAGGGGCCGCACCAGGGGGCCCAGAAATCGACCAGCAGCGGCAGGCTGTCGTTCCTGGTCGCTTTCGCCAGCGTGGCCGCGTCCATCTCGCGCACCTTCTGGTCGTTGAGTTTCGCGCCGCAGGTGCCGCATTTGGGGCCTGCGCCGAGCTTGTCTTCGGGCACGCGGTTCACCGCGCCGCAGTCGAGGCAGGTCAGTTTGTGGGCAGAGGCCATTTCGCTCTCCATGTTCAGCCTGGCGCAGACCGGCGCCTGATATTCATCTTGGCGCATATGTGTGCTTGCGCCCGGGGCGTTTCAACCCCATCTTGGCCCCGAAACACGGGGTGGGACATGAAAGCCTGGGCGGAGCTGACGGCGGCGGAACAACTGGCCTTGCGCGAGGCCTATCAGGCGCATCTCGACACCCTGCCGCCAACCTGCTCGATGGACGACAAGGTGACGGCTTTCGCCAATTGGCTGGCCGACCGTGATGTCGCCTTTTCACTCAAGGACGTTTCGCGTAAATAGCCCCGAAACAGGGGCGCGCGATGGCTGGCGATGTGAAAACCTATGACGTGGTCGTGGTCGGCGCGGGCCCTGCGGGTTCTGCCGCAGCGCGGCGCGCCCGGACGCTGGGTCTGAGCGTGGCAGTGCTCGACAAGGCGGTGTTTCCGCGTCACAAGCTCTGCGGCGCGCTGCTTTCGGGGCGCGGCCACAAGGCGCTGAAGGCGGTCTTCGGGCTGGAACCGGACCACGCGCATTTCCTCTATTCCCGCGCGGTCGCGTTCAAATGGGATGGCGAGACGCTTGCCGAATTCACCGCGCCCTACGATCTGACCTATACCTACCGGGTCGACTTCGACCACCGGCTGCTCAAGGAAGCGATCGCGGCGGGGGCCGAGGATTACCAGGGCGTGCGCGTGGTCGCGTTTGACGATGCCGCGGGCCGGGTGGTGCTCGACAGCGGATTGGTGCTCGAATACGGCGTGCTGATCGGCGCGGACGGGGCGGCGAGCCCGGTGGCGCGGCACCTGTTCGGCCGGGCCTTCGACCCCGACAAGATCGGTTTTGCCTTCGAGGCCGAGGTGCCCGAACCCTGCGCCGAGGACGCGCTGATGTCGATCGATTTTCGCATCGTCGACTGGGGCTATGGCTGGAACTTCCCCAAGAAGGACACCCGCACCATCGGGCTCGGCTCGATCAAGTCGCTCGACCAGGACCTCAAGGCGCGAATGGCGCGGTACATGGCGCTGGAAGGCGCGGGGGACGTGGATGTGAAGGTGAAGGGCGCGCATATCCCGCTCGGCGACTACACCAAGGTGCCGGGGCGGGCGAATGTGCTGCTGGTGGGCGATGCCGCGGGCATGGTCGATGCGATCACCGGCGAGGGGCTCGCCTACGCGATGGAGAGCGGGGCGGAAGCGGCGGAAGCGGCGGCGGCGGCGCTGGCGCTGGGCAAGCCGAGCCAGGCGCTCGGGCTCTACCGCAAGCGCATCGCCTATATCCACGCCGAACTCGACAAGGCCAACAAGCTGCGGCATTTCCAGTTTTCCCGCGCCTTCACCGGGGTGTTCAAGGAAAAGCTCGCGACCTCCGAAAACATGCGCGCGGCGTTTTTCGACCTGCTCGCGGGCGAGACGACCTATGCGCAGATCGAGAAACGGATCTCGAAGAAGCTGCTCGGCAAGATCACCGGCACGATGACCGGCTGGCCGGCGCGGCTCGCGGGGAAACTGCGCGGGTAGGCGCCTGGCGGGTCAGCGCAGGGCGCGGACCACGCCGAGGAGCGCGTCGCTCAGATCCATGAGCCGGGCGAAATAGAGGTCGTAGGTGCGGAAGCCGGCCGCGTTGCGGTCGGTGAAGCCCTGTTCCAGCCCGTCGATCATCTTGGTGAGCCGGCGGCGGTGCGTGCCGGTGAGCCGCAGGGTGGGGTCGGTGACGACGCCCGCGAAAGACGCCGTGACGGCGGCGAGGCCGAGCAGCCCGGCGGTGGCGCCGGCGACCAGGACCGGCGAGGTCGCGGCCGGAAAGACCCCGTACCAGATTGCGCCCGCGCCCGCGCCGAGCGGGAAACTTGCGATGGCCGCCTGTTGGGCGAGCGCGCCGGCGATGAGGGGCCCGAGCGCGATGGCGCCGGGGGTCGCCTTGTTGAAGGCGGCGGCCCCAGTGCCCAGCGCGATGAGCGCGGTCGCGATCTCGGAGGCGGCGGCGCGGGTGCCGGTGTATTCGCACAGCGTCGCCTCGAGGCGGGCGCGAAAGGCGGGCGTATCGGCGCGGTCGCCGACAGTCGCGGCGGCTTCGCCCACCAGCCCGGCGACGCGGGGGTGGGCGAGGATGGCCTCGACGAGTCCGTCTTTTTGCGACTGCCGCGCGCCGTCCTCGATGGGTTGCTGCAGGAGCTCGGTCACGATCCGCCAGCGGATCTCGCGCATGACCGCGGTCTCCATGAGCAGGTTGCGGCATTCGAGCGCCTCGGCCGTTTCGGTCTTGCCGAGCCCGCGTGCCGCGAGCGCGCCGAGCTTGAGCCCGACCTGGGGGATCGAGAGGAGCGCGTTTGCAGGCGCCTTGACGAGGTCGAGGCCGAGGGCAGCACGGTGGAGGCGCAGAGACCCGGCGAGCGAGAAGTTGCTGTCGACGAAGGGGCGCACACGGGCCCGGCAGCCGTCGAAATAGGCGGCCGCCGCCTCGCGCAGGATCGCGTCGGCCTCTTCGGGCGAGAAGGCGTGGGCCTGTGGTTTCCCCGGTTCTGTTTCGCCGCCTGGCATTCTGTGTGTTCCCCGACCCCGTCGCTTCCGGACAGATGGGGGCGCGGCGAGGCGCCGTCCAGTTTTCCGGGGCGAAACCGGGCTGGTATGGTGGCCGCGGCACCGTAATCAGCGCAGGAGCTTGGGGGTGTTGACCGGCCGTTTGTGGTTAAGATTTGGTTAAGACGGGCTTTCGTTTCCGGTCGCGTGGCTGCCAACGCATTGAAAACAGGGTTTTATCCGGAGATCCAGAAATCCGGAAATCCGGATTTCTGGATTTTGCGGCGACTGGCTGTGTGGCCGCTGACCACATGGGGTGACGGGTGTTCTAGTTGGTGGTCGCGTAATCTTCGAGCGGCGGGCAGGTGCAGACCAGGTGGCGGTCGCCATAGGCGTTGTCGACCCGGTTGACCGGCGGCCAATACTTGTCGACCCGGAAAGCACCCGGCGGGAAGCAGCCCGCTTCGCGCGAATAGGGCCGGTCCCAGTCGCGCACCAGGTCTTCCATCGTGTGCGGCGCGTTCTTGAGCGGGTTGTTCTCGCGGTCCATCCGGCCCTCTTCGATGGCCCGGATCTCCTCGCGGATCGCCAGCATCGCATCGCAGAACCGGTCGAGCTCGGCCTTGGTCTCGCTCTCGGTCGGCTCGATCATCAGCGTGCCGGCCACCGGCCAGGACATGGTCGGCGCGTGGAAGCCTGCGTCCATCAGCCGTTTGGCGATGTCCTCGACGGTGACCCCGGCGCTGTCGGCAAAGGGCCGGGTGTCGATGATGCATTCATGCGCGACCCGGCCGGTGGGCCCCTTGTAGAGCACGTCGTAGGCGCCGGCGAGGCGGGTGGCGATATAGTTCGCGTTCAGGATCGCGACCCGCGTGGCCTGGGTCAGCCCGGTGCCGCCCATCATCCGGATATAGGCCCAGGAGATGGTGAGGATCGAGGCCGACCCGAAGGGAGCGGCCGAGACCGCGCCTTCCGCGCCGGTGAACGGATCGGAGGGCAGATGCGGGGCGAGATGCGCCTTGACCCCGATCGGTCCCATGCCGGGCCCGCCGCCGCCATGGGGGATGGCGAAGGTCTTGTGGAGGTTGAGGTGCGAGACGTCGCCGCCCAGCTCGCCCACCTTCGCAAGCCCCACCAGCGCATTGAGGTTGGCGCCGTCGATATAGACCTGGCCGCCGTGCTCATGGGTGATGGCGCAGACCTCGCGCACGGTCTCTTCGAAGACGCCGTGGGTCGAGGGGTAGGTGATCATGCAGGCGGCGAGCCTGTCGCCGGCCTTGGCCGCCTTGTCGCGGAAATCGGCGAGATCGATGTCGCCGTTCTGGGCGGTCTTTACCGTGACCACCTCCATCCCCACCATCGTCGCCGAGGCCGGGTTGGTGCCATGGGCCGACATCGGGATCAGGCAGATGTCGCGGGCTTCGTCGCCGCGGGCGCGGTGATAGGCGCGGATCGTGAGGAGACCCGCATACTCTCCCTGGGCGCCCGAGTTGGGCTGCATCGACATTGCATCGTAGCCGGTGATGGTGCAGAGCTTGGCGGCGAGGTCGTCGATCAATTCGCGGTAACCTGCCGCCTGGTCGGGCGGGCAGAGCGGGTGCAGCATGGAAAACTCGCGCCACGAGACCGGCATCATCTCGGCCGCGGCGTTGAGCTTCATCGTGCACGAGCCAAGCGGGATCATGGCGCGGTCAAGCGCCAGATCCTTGTCCGCCAGCCGCCGCAGGAAGCGCATCATGCCGGTTTCCGACCGGTTCTGGTGGAACACCGGCTGGGTCATGAAATGCTCGGCATCGCGCGGTTTGCCGGGCAGGGCGCTTGCGGCTTCTGCCGGTGCTGACGCGCCGAACAGCTCGCAAAGTGCTGCAAGATCTTCTTCGGTCGAGGTTTCGTCAAAGGTGATGCCAAGGCGGTCGTCGCCGAGCACGCGCAGCAGGCGGCCGGATTGCTCCGCGGCTGCCGCAATCGCTTTCGCTTTGCCGGGAACCGTTGCGGTCACCGTGTCGAACCGCTGATCGCCCGCCACATCAACACCCGCCTTGGCGAGCGCCGTCGCGAAGCGCGTGGCAAGGGCATGGACGTCGCCTGCAATGCGCTGCAAGCCTTCCGGGCCGTGCCAGACCGCATAGGCGGCGGCCATGTTGGCGAGCAGCGCCTGTGCTGTGCAGATGTTGGACGTCGCCTTGT
>JAGRMP010000660.1 GCA_020441225.1 Maritimibacter sp.
CAACCGGGCGTTCTTGGTGGAATTGCCGTAGGAGCTGCCGGGCGACGGCAGGAAGTTGAGTTCATACCGCTCCCACCACGACCAGCTCTTTACGTGCCACAATTCGGCAAAGTCCATCTGCTCCGCGCCGTTTCCGGGTTCGGGGACATCTTCGCAGACCTCTGTCCAGTATCCGCCCCACCGACCGGTCCTGACCCACTCGTCGTGACATTCCTGCGTAATGCCGGTGCCATAGGGGTGATCTTCCCACGCCCCATTGTGATCCCATCTGTAGAGATCGGTCGACTCGTTGTAGACCGAATAGTAGTACGACGACCCGACCTTGTCCTTGGTGCGCCAGACCGGCGAGGGGCCGCTGCGGAAACCGTCGTAGAGGTAGTGCTGGGTCGTGTTCTCACCGTCGGTCATGAGCACGATCACCTTGGTGGACCGGCTGATGTCATAGTCGAGCGGACGGCCCTCATAGGCCTCATCGGTCTTGTTCGCCGCGACAAGGTCAGTGACCACGGGCACCACCGCGGGGTCGAGGAAAGCGGCGCCCCACTTCATACCGACATCGATGGACGTGTAGCCCGAGGCCTGAAGATCGCCGATCGCGTCGCGCAGCGCCGCCGCGTCCCCGCTCACCGCGGTGATCTCCCGCCAGGCGTCTTTCCGACACGTCCGGTTTCCGTCCGACGCATTATTCCCGCCGGACCAGGGGTCGATATCACCCTCTCGCTGGAGCAGCTGGGTGGGCGTGATCGGAACGACTTCATAATCCTCAGCGTCGAAGGTGATGCAGGAGGAGTAGTTGTGCTCGCTCGTGGCGTTGAAAGAGCTCAGCAGATCCTCGCCGACCGTGACCTGTTCGGAATAGGGGATCAGGTTCACCGAGACCGTGCCCGGTTCCACCTTGCAATCCGTGGTGTTGTCCGGATTGCCCGGATCGCACAGCACGATATTGATGAACTTCTTGGCCGCATTGCGCAGCTCGTAGATCTTGGAATGGCCGGAGGCGGAATTCCAACTCATCGACGTGGAGATGTCGAGCACCAGCGAAATCTCGGTCAGCGACGCGCTCTCTTCCGCCGTGCCCGCGGCCGGCGCGCCGAGGAAGTCGATGCCGGAGAACTTCAGGAAGGTGGTGCCGATCGTCATCTTGGCCGCGGCCTCGACCCGGCGCGACGTCAGCGAGTCGGCCGGGGCGCCCGCGTAGGTATCGTCGATCAGACGGTCGTTTTCGTAGACGTTGATCTGGCTGGCGTCGATGAAACTGCCGAGCCCCGCCTTGTTGAAATAGTCCATCACGATGTATTCGGGGTCCGCGGTCTGGTCGAGGCTGGACGCCGCGAGGATCGCGCGGTCGAGCGTCGACTGCAGCCGGGTCCTCTGGGTCTCGAAGCGCATGAAATCGACGGCCATGCCGGCGACAACGGCCATCAGGAGGAAGACGAAAAGCCCGAAGACGATCAAGGAGCCGTCTTCGGAACGCAGAAATCCTGCACGTTGTCCCTTGACGGGCGCGTCCTCGCCAACGTGCCGTTGCCGTTCGAACCGTTGCATGGCGGTCCCTTTCCCTTGCAAATACGGACTAATCCCGCATTCGATCAAAATTCCCCTGAGCGTGACCGAACACGGGAAACCGGGCGGAAATTTGGCAGAAATGGGGTATTTGGGGTCTGGCGGACCGCAGACAGGAACCAATTGTTCCACTTCGGTTTTTTCGTCCCGAGAACGAGAACGATCCGCCCCATTTCTGCTGCGTTTCGCCGCCCTCGCGGCGGCAGTGCGGCGCCCCGCGTTAACCCTTTCCCGCGTCGCGCCCGGCCCCGGTTGAGCCCCGCCGCCTGCCCGGCCCTGGCGCGCCGCGACACCCGCCCGTCGCCGCCGCATCCCGCCCAAACCGGCAGCTTGGCATTGCC
>JAGRMP010000661.1 GCA_020441225.1 Maritimibacter sp.
GGCGGCGCGGATGCTGGTGCGGATGATCGCGGGCGAGAACGGGGTGGAGAGCCGCCGGCTCGACACCACGCTCTGCCTGCGGGGCACGCTGGGCCCGCCACCCGGCGACAGCGCATGAAGGCGGGCGGAACAAGGGGGCGCTGCCCCCTCCTGGCCTGCGGCCCGTTCACCCCCGAGGTATTTGAGGCTAAAGGAAAACGCATCCATTCCCTTCTTCTCTTCGAGAAATACTCCGGGGGAGTCGCCCGGAGGGCGGCGGGGGCAGAGCCCCCTGCCCGTTCAGGCCGGGTGCGGCGTTCGAGGTCAGGGGAACAGCACATCGGTCAACTCCTGCGCCGCGGCGGCGACCACCGGGGCAAGGTCCACCGCGCGCTCGATGCTGACCCGCTGGGTCGGCGCGTGGAAGGCGAGCGAGGCGAAGTAGCGCCCCGATGGGTCGCGCACCGGCACCGCGGTTGCCACCATCCCGGCGTGGAATTCCTCGTTGTCGAGCGCATAGCCCTGCCGGGCGATCTGGGCGAGTTCGGCGAGCAGGCGGTCAGGGTCGGTGATCGTGTTGTCGGCGAACCGCGGCAGCGCCATCGCCTGCACCAGACGCCGCCGCTGCGCCTTGGGCAGGGTCGAGAGATAGGTCTTGCCCGAGGCCGTGCAATGGAACGGCACATGCGAGCCGACCGGAAGCTGGATCCGGAAGGGCCAGTCGGTTTCGACCCGGTCGTGATAGGCCATTCCGCCGTCCTCGGGCACCACGAAGTTGACCGTCTCGCCGACCCGTTCCGCCAGCCGGCGCAGCACCTGGTGGCGGGCGACATGCACGCTCGAGGCATGGAGCAGCCCCGCCGCCAGCATCCGCGCCCGCCGCCCGGGGCGCAGCCCGGCGCCGCCTTCGTCGCGCTTGAGGAAGCCTTCCTCGACCATCAGACTGACCAGCCGGTGCGCCGTCTGCTTGGGCAGCCCCACCAGCCGGCCGAGCGCCGCCGGGGTGGGCGGCTCGGCCTGCTGGCCGATGGTCTCGAGCATCAGCAGCAGCCGCAGGTTGGTCGGTATCCGCTCGCCTGTGTCCTCCGCCATCCCGCCTCCTTTCGCCCCGGAGAAAAGCCTTGCCTTGCGCCGGAAACCGTGTTCGCATTTGAAAATGGGACATTTGGTCTCAATAATCAACATTTTCGGCAAAACCGGGAAAATTGGGTGGAATTCGATTATGTCATCGTCGGGGCCGGTTCGGCCGGTTGCGTGCTTGCCAACCGGTTGAGTGCGGACGGGCGGCACCGGGTGGCGCTGGTCGAGGCCGGGGGGCGGGACAGCTATCCTTGGATCCACATTCCGGTCGGCTACTTCCGCACGATGGGCAATCCGCGCACCGACTGGCGATACGAGACCGAGCCCGATCCGGGGCTGAACGGGCGGGCGCTGAAATGGCCGCGGGGGAAGGTTCTGGGCGGATCGTCCTCGATCAACGGGCTTCTCTATGTGCGCGGCCAGCCGCAGGATTACGACCACTGGCGCCAGCTCGGGAACACCGGCTGGGGCTGGTCGGACGTGCTGCCGCTGTTCCGCCGCTCGGAATCCTATGCGGGCGGCGATCCGGAGTT
>JAGRMP010000662.1 GCA_020441225.1 Maritimibacter sp.
GGTGAGCGGTGTCGCCCGGCAAACCATGGATGAGGGGACGTTCCGCTGGGACCTCAACGCAGATGCGATGGCAACCGAGAAACTGGCCGAGGGCATCCGCAACTTCGACAAGGATCACAGGGCGTTGATTGCCAAGATCGCGGGCAGGCTGGGATAGAGGACACCTGCGTCTGATGGGGTTCGCCTGCCGCTTGGCAGTTTCGCAATGGCGGTTGGCTCGCAATGCTATCAGCCGGGGCAATCAAACAGATAGCTCGATTTCTCTGGCCTCGACCAATGCACTGATCTCGCTATACAGATCGACCGCTTGTCCCGGTGCGGAGATGGAGATCACCAATGCATAGCGACCCTGGTCATCGAACCGCTTCTGGCCTGCATGGGTCTTCCACCACCCGGTCACCGGGTAGACAGCGACGGCGTCATGAAGGGAGAGGTCGATTGCCTTTCCCCTCCAGAGGTCACAGTGAAGCGATCCGGCCTGGACCGCCTTCGGACCGAGAAGCCAGCAGTCTTTCTCCGTCTCTGGAGGTGGCGTGTCCTTCTCCTGGTGCCCCGAAATCCTTCTGGCGAAATGCGCCTTGCTTTCAGACCGTTTCTTCATCGCGAACCGCAGGCCGAATGAACGATAGGTCTCGGGTCGGGTTGCAGCCCGGCCGGACAGGTTCGGTTCGATGAAATACGAGAGCGTGACCTTCATCATCACGACCCCGTTTTCGATTTCTTCCAGGGCTGTCTTCGGCCAAGGCAGATCGTAGAAGTGCATCTCGTTGAAGACTGGCGGCCCGCCGGCATCGCTCGGAGCGAAAGGCTGAATCGGCGCCTGGGCGACAAGCGTCACGTCATTCATAGCTGAGGATACAGCCCGCTCCAGGTCCGGAACGCCGTATCCGAATTCGCGCAGGGCCGCTTGTTTCTTTGCCTTGGTCCCTGACTTCCAGCCCTCGCCCTTCCCGATAAACTGCTTCCGGATTGGCTCGGGCCAAGACGCGGAATCTACGGCCAATGCCCGGTGCGTCTCCGGCCAAAGGTCCGGCAGGGCTGCCTGCAATCCCCCCACGAAGTGTCCTGCCATCCCCGCCGCTGCGCTGGTCGCCCAGAAGGGGACAAGCGGTTGCTGGAAGACATTCGACCCCGGGGCGAGCAGCGAGACGGATTCTGCCCATCCGCAGTATCCCGTATCGTCGGTCACCATGTTTCCGGCCTCGAACAGCACCTCGGGCTTGATCGGCGTCAGATCGTTGGCCAGCGATTGAGAGCCCAAGCTGAAGGGGCTCCGGTGATTTGCGGCAACGACCGGCTTCAATCCTGGTGGCACGGGTGGTGGTGTCTCTTTTCGTGTGAAGCCACCGATGGTGAGCGCATTCCAGCTCTGCGAGGGATCTTCCAGCGGATGGGAACGCTGCACTTCCACCAACGCGTCCCCGCGCATGTTGCCCGTCGCCACCATCAGCAAGCGCTTTGGTCGCTCGGAGGCCGGGACACCGTCCACTTGATCGCCAGGCATCGAACCAGAGGTGATCTGATCCAGGGCCCCGCTCCAACTTGAGGGGCGCTCCGGTGGAAAATCCCGGGCGGAGTTCGCGAGGCAGAAGGCCCGTGACACGCCCGGACGTTCCGCTTCAACAAGTGCCACCGCGCCCTCAGTCACAACACCGTAGCTGGGCGGCTCAGTGGCCGGAAAGCCCTTGGGTGGAAGAAGTTTCACCGACTCGACTGCGTGCGCAAGTTCCACTTGCCGCATATCGTTCATCAGCGGTTCCAGGTCACCATAAAGCGTCAGCCCTGCCAATGGGGTCCCATGGCCGCCTTGCGGCTCGTGATCGTCGACCCCCCATGCAGCATCGTAGGCCCACGCCCCGTGCAGCCCTGGGGCAATTAGTGGGTGGCCTCCGGCCACTCCGGTATCCAAGGTGCAGACGACATTGGCATCGGCAGGGGGCGGTGAGACCCGGTTCACAAGATCGTCCACCCAATCTCCGGGCCCAACCCCATTTCCTTCCCGGTCAAGGAATGGCTCGATCGTTCCGGTCGACCTTCTGATTTCCGCGATTGCACCGAGCACACGCCCGGCGAAACCGGCCACCAACGCAGCTGTGCCCTGCACGAAGACGACGGTGGTGTCCGGGAACAGGAGCCGGTCCTCGTGGACGTCAAGTTCCTCCTGTTGCGCCGCAACCGCGACGCTGTCGGCGAGCCCTTTGTCTCCACGCACCCAGAGTTCCCACCAAACGGTGTCGGGTGAATCGAAATCCACGGTGCCAACAAAAAGAGAATGCGCGGCCGCAGGCTGAATCGTTTCAATCCGTTCGAAGCGGTCAAGGTCAGGACGCTTCTGGTTTCCCGGGTCGTTCCCATAGCGCTGAATGCGTTCCCTGAGGTAGTCCCGCGCGTTATCCGGCACGAACAGAAGGGCGCTTTCCGTTCGATCCTCTCGCCGTTCCGATCGGAGCACCACGACATCTTGCTGGGGAAAATCGAGATCTTTGGATATCTTCACCGGGCCCGAGCGGGTGGTTCTGGGCAGCATGGTGCCAACCTCGACCATCACGCCTGGCTTCATTCCCTCAAGAGGTAGGCGTTCGAATTGCCCGGGCTTGGGCAGGTCGCCCAAGGCGCCAGCCAACTGGTCGAGAAGATCCAGAGCGTGAGCCGCGTAGTCCTCGTGGAGCGGCTTGTCGTTCCTCTTCTGCTTCGGGAACGAATAACCAATAGGATCCCGCCGAAAAGCATCGAACGGGATGTGCGCGTGTTTCCGCGCGTCGAAATCACTTTGATCCGCCATTTTGCCCCGCGTCCAAACTCATCGGGCTTGCTACTCACGCTCCGCGTGCAAGCCTACAGTTTGGGACCGCTGCGAAACTTGCCCTTGAAGGTATGCCGATCATGCAGCGCAGAGCGCAATGCGCCAGCGGAAATCTTTGTTACGCCGTCGATAATTGCGTCCTTCACCACCGAATCCGTGGCGCGAACGAGTTCACCCGGGCTCAAACCGGTCAGCTCCGGCTCCAATGCGGACCATGCGCGCGCGCTCAACTTGAACTTGCCAAGGCGCTTCTCGACAATCGCGCGTGCCGCCTTCGTGTCGGGCAGCAAGTATTCCACAACCTCATCGAACCTTCGCGCCAGCGCTTCGTCGAGGATCTCAACATGGTTTGTCGCTGCCAGGACAACGCTATCGGTCGAATTGGGCTCTTCCATGAACGCCAGAACCGAGTTCAGGACCCGGCGGATTTCGCCGATATCGTTTGGGTCGCCCCGGCGCGCGCCGATGGCGTCAAACTCATCGAGGAGGTAGACTCCCCGCATTTGAGCAATCTGATCGAACAACACGCGAAGTTTGGCCGCGGTCTCCCCGAAGAAACGGCTGAAGAGGGATTCCAGTCGGACGGTGAATAAGGGCAGCCGCAGCTCACCGGCAAGTGCTGAAGCGGTCATGGTCTTGCCGGTCCCCGGTGGACCGACCAGGAGCATATGGGTGGTCGGCTTCTGCCCATACTGGCGAAGCGTCGCGCGCTCCTCCTGTTGCCGGACCAAGCGAGCCAAGCGGGCCCGCACGTCTTCGTCCAGCACCATGTTGTTCAGGGTGATCTTGGGGAAGGTGCTCTCGACCAGCCCCTGAAGTTCCGAACGCGGGCGAGCCATCGGTATGGGCGTTTGCCCTCCCGCCGAAGCGTTCTTCCGCCGCTGATCGCGTGCGCGCTGAACAGCGCTTTTAAGTTTCTCCGCGGCTTCGGGGTGCCCCTCACGGGCCTGCTGCGCGGCGATCTGCAAAGCCACCGATAGGAACTGTTCGTCGTCCCCCTCAATATGCGAATTCAGGAGAGCAAGAATCTGTCGTGTCGTCATTTCCCGCGCCTCCTTTCCATAAATGACTGCTGCTCGATCCCTCGGGAACGCATCGAGATGCGGTTCGCTGTCGATGGTTTTCTACGCCAGATGGGGATTCCGCGCCACGAGAAAGGCCCATCCAAGGCGTCACCGCCCATCAAATCCCGCGGAGTGCAGCCGTCTTGCGACAGGCAAGATCACCGTGGTGTGCCATGGCAGAGAAGTCGGACCCATTAATCTGCGTGACCAAGGTGCCCACATCGGCGCCCGTTCTCGGCAGCGGAGGTGCCGCCCTTGGACCTGAGTTGCTGGCATCTTCCCAGCGACCATCGAACGAGGCACAACTGCCGTGCTCCTGGTTGGTCAAATGCGAGCCGCACGCTGAGTGGACATGGTCCGAAGCGGACTTGACCGGTGCCACCACATCCTCGACGACTTCCCTTGTTGCGTGCGAAATTTCCGGCCGTTCGGACCGGGTTCGGCCCGTGCGCGATCCCTTGGTTTTCGTGGTTTTTCTTGGGGATCGGGCATTGTCGGCGCCATAGTGGCGCGTGGCAGAGCCCCCCTGTTGTGGACATGCACCTGTCTCATCGGTTTCCGGCGCCTCCCCGTCGTCCCGGCGGCGGTGCAGTCCGCGCCGATAGTAGGTAGCGCGCGAAACCCCGAGGTCCGTCCATGGTTCCTCCTGGCTCTTGGAATTCATCGCGAGCCATTCCTGCCGGTTCGGTTTGCCTGCGGCCCGGCGTCGTTTTGCTTCTCGTTGAGCCTTGCGTTCTGCGCGGATCTCCGGGGGGATGACTTGCTCGAGGCCCAGTCGTGTTGCGACGGTCGCGTTGACATCGAGCAATTCGGCCATGCGGGCGCCGGAATAATGCAGGCTGCCGTCTGAAAGCGGCGACTGCGCGTCGGACCTGGCATTCTCGGCACGCTTCCTCGCCGAGCGGATCAGGGCTTTGATTTCGCTGTCGCGCAGCCCCGGGGTTGCCCGTGAGGCCATGCTCTCGATCTCGGATGCCAGATCGCATCCCGGATCCGTGTGCCCCAGGGCGGTGGCGAACAGATGAAGCCACGAGTTGCGGTATCCGGTGGGCACCTGTCCACCCCAAGCCGCCAGCAGGCGTTCCAGATCTCGGCGGACCGCTTCGAAACGGCGGCGGGGTGAGAGGCCCCGTGTCTCCGTCATCTCCTGGCGCTCTTTCTTCGCGACTTGCTTCCGCCGACGTTTCAATTCGCCCCGCGTCGGTCGCCCGTTAGCCAGGTAGTAGCGGTCCTCCAAGTTGTCGAAGCTGAAGCGGCGCCCATTGCCCGACAAGACCGTCACAGTGCGACCGACCTTGCTGTTTACGCTTCCGGGCACACGGAGAATGCGCGTTGCATCGGAACAGGCTGGATCAGCGCCGAGGTTGGCACAGCTGCCAATCATATGACGCAGCAGTGCGGACCAGCGCGAATGTGCCGCGGCCGGCAGCGGATCATGCAACCAGATCGCGTAGGCGCCGCGGCCGGAATCAATGAAAAACGAGGGGCTCGGCAGGCCGACCCGCGCCCAGTGTTGTTCGAACCCCATGAGGAGGCTGGGGATGTCCCGACCGGAAAGCTCTGGGATGCGATAGATGTCGAGATCAAGAAACAGCGCGTTGAGTTCCGCCAAGTTCGCTACGCGCCGCGGCCCATGGAACCGGTTCATGGTTACAAAGGTCTCGGCCTCGAGCCAGAGGTCCACGATGTGAACGGTCTCATCTGGCGTCATGCATCGCGAGTGCAGTGATCCGTCGCTGTTCTTCGCACAGAGGCTTGGCTTGCCGCGAGCGTGCGCAGGATGGAGAGCGCGGGTGTATTCCGAGGGTGAGAGAACCTTCGCCTTCAGGTCGTGGATCGTGAATTGGTTGGGAGCGGTGTGCTTCATCCATGGGAACTACGCCCCACGTGAACGAGCCCAAAAAACTGGCCATTGCCCGGTTGTGGGCCCGGGTCCGGAGCCGCGGCGCCCTTCTCGATCGTTTGCGCTTTGCCCAGGCGTCACTGGGGCCCCGGTAGCGCCATTTCGGGGCGACCGAGGCTGTCACGAAACACGCCCATGCGCGCGGCGGTCGAGCCATTCGTAGATCGGGTGCGATACCGGGCGCCATCATTTGGAGGTGGAACTGATGTGACCAGGGCCAGAGTTCGCAATCCAACTGGCGGGGGCCCTTCTGCCTTGAAACGGCGCCACGCCGCCAAAGCTGGCGCGCCAAGAACATTTGCGGAATATCCGGGCCGGCCACCGAATGGAATTGCCAGATTCTTGCCAGAACCATATAGAAGTTCATAGAATGTTCTGGAGGGTCCACGAGGCCGCCGCCGAACGGTGAGAATCCGCAAACCCCCGATTTGCCCCTTGTTTTCTCGGGCCTACATCCATAGACAGGCCAGCGGAGACGTGGCCGAGTGGTCGAAGGCGCTCCCCTGCTAAGGGAGTAGACGGGAAACCGTCTCGAGGGTTCGAATCCCTTCAACTCCGCCACCACACAAGACATTGATTTTAAACGATTTTTCGCCTCGCGTATTGTGGCGTGATTTCCGCGCCTTACCAGGCGTTACGCTCTCTAGAGACTTGAAATTGCAGTC
>JAGRMP010000663.1 GCA_020441225.1 Maritimibacter sp.
AGGATGAACCGTGTCACGCTGTCTGCCCCGCCCTGTCAGCTGTTTTTGTGGTAGACCGGACCACCGCACGGGTGGCCCGGTCCGCCGGACGTATCGTTCTTACTTCGCTTTCTCGATCCAAACGTCACGGAAGCCGTCATTCACGCCGAAGGCAGTGTTGACCGGGTTCTTGATGTTGCAGCGATAGATTGTGGGGAAGCCCAGTTCGAGCAGCCACAGGTTGGGCACGTCGCTGACAATCTGATCCTGGATCGTCTTGTAGGCCGCGGCCCGGTCGTCGGGGCTGGCCATCAGCGCCGCTTCGTCGAACATCTTGTCGACTTCGGGGTTCTGGTAGTTGGCAACGTTGTTCCAGGGGCTGCCGACCTTGGCATTGGTGCTCATATAGGTCCGCGAGACACCCAGGGCCGGATCGCCGTACTGGTAGAGGTAGGTGAAGGCGAGATCGAAGTCGCGGTCACTGACCTTCTGGTTCCAGCCCGCCACGTCCGACGGCACAATCTCCACTTTTATCCCGATCTCAGTCAGGTTCTGCTTCACCGCTTCGGCCCAGCGTTGCCAGGTCTCGCCATAGGGCAGGCCCAGAAGGCGGATGGTTTCGCCGTTGTAGCTCGATTCCGACAGAAGCTTTTTGGCCTTCTCTGGGTCATAGGAGATGTCGGGAGTAGAGTCGGAATAGAACCGGGTCGAAGACGACAGCGGACCGGTGGCGACCTTGCCCAGACCGTTCCATAGCGCGTCCTTGGCGAATTCACGATCCAGTGCGTGCATCATCGCCTGGCGCACTTTCACATCGTCCAGCGGCTTGTTGTTCAGGTTGATCCAGAGCCACGAAAGCGGCCCGAAGTACTCCCACCCCTTGTCGGTGATGCAGGTGTTCTCCATGTCGCGGATACGCGGCACATCGAAGTTCTCGATCGAGCCACCCGGCAGCACGTCTACCTTGCCGGTCTCATAGGCGACCGCACGCGAGGCGGCATCGGGGATCACGTGGTAGTAAACCTCGTCCACGTGAGGCTTGCCCTCCATGTAGTAGTCCGGGTTCTTGACCAGGTGGATGTAGCTGCCCTTGACCCATTCGTCGAACTTGAACGGTCCGGTGCCGATCGGGGTGTTGTTCGCCGGGTTGTTGGCGAAATCGGTGCCTTCGTAGATGTGCTTCGGAATCATCGGCGCGGTGCCAGGCTCGAAGATGCCGATGAAGGGCCCGAAGGGCTGCTTCAGGTTGAAGACCACCGTGTGATCGTCGGGCGTCTCGATGCTTTCGACATGCTGCATGTAAGTGCGCATGCGCGAATGCGATTCACGCAGGAACTTGTCCATCGAGAACTTCACGTCCGCCGAGGTGAACGGCTTACCGTCATGGAAGACAACACCCTTACGCAGCTTGAAGGTGTAGGTCTTGCCGTCTTCCGAAATCTCCCACGACTCGGCCAGCTGACCGGTCGGCTGGAGATTCGCGTCATAGCGCAGCAGGCTTTCGTAAATATCGCCCGCAACCATCTGCGTGGGGCCATTCTGAATCAGACCCACCATTAGCCCTGGCGGTTCGGGCTGGATAACGACGTTCAGCGTACCGCCCTGTTGCGGCGTGCCGTCCTGCGCGGCCATCGGCCCCACCAGGACAAAGCTCGCCACGGTGGCTGCAATTGCAAACTTGAGTTCTCTTAGCATTGATTTTCCCTGTCGTTGTTATTGATTGAATTCAGTTGCCCCAACCTCACCAGAACAAAGAAGCTGATGGCAGGACAGCCGGTGCCGACTCGTGAGACGTGACTCTCGCTTCAGGCGGAGCTCAGCGTTTTGATGTATGCAACGATCCCCTCTCTTGCCATTATGATATCTTCTCGCATCCCATCGCGGGCCAGCTCGGATTCACCCTTCGCACAGGCGGCGACGATGATGTGGTGGCGTTTGACCATGTCCTGCGTGGCCGTTGAGAAATATCCCGATAGCAACGGCCCCATGCGAAGCCAGAGCTGCCCGAGCATGCTCAGAAGCACCGGCATGTTCGCGATCTCGGCAAGGGCGAAGTGAAACTGCTGGTTCAACTCGTTCGCCTGCGACCACCGCTTGGCGTCAATCGCTTCGGCGTTCCGCTCCACCAGCCGCTGCAGCTGCGCGACGTCCTTGTCCGTCGCCATTATTGCGGCGCGCTCTGCGGCGAGCCCTTCAAGCTCCGCGCGGATTCGAGAGATCTCGAGATACTCTTCGACCGAAAGCACAGGCACACGCACGTCGCGCACGGTGCGCTGCTCCAGAGCATTGTCGCGTAGCAGGCGCTGAACGGCGTCCCGCACCGGCGTGGAACTGGTGCCCAACGCCTCGCCCAGCCCCCGAATAGTAATCTTTTGATTCGGCCGAAGCTTGCCGCGCATCAGATCCTGGCACACCCGCCGATAGATCGCGTCCCCGAGCGAATCCTTGCTGATCTCTTTCATTTCGCTTTGGGCGCCGCGCTCACGACGAACGCCCTCCCTTTCTATTTTGATGCATCATGCATCATATGAGTTGAAGCCGCAAACTAAAACTGCAATGCTACCACCGACCGCGCGCAAACCGATCGGCCAGCCGCGAACTCTAAGAACAGTCAGGGATGGTCTGAACATGAAAGCCTTTTTCGATGCTCGACAGCTGGGTCATGCGCCGGATATTTATTTCCGTCGCGGCGCCGCAATGCCACATCAGGAACAGCCCCGCCGAGCAGAACTGCTGCGCGATATGCTGATCGCCGAAGATTTCAGCATTAGCGCGCCGCGCGACCACGGGCTGGCGCCAATCAAGGCAGTCCATAATCCTGATTACGTCGATTTCTTGCCCGACGCCCATGCCCGTTTCGTCGCCGACGTCGGCCCCGACGCGCTGGCGATTCCAACGGCCCATCCGGGCCGACGCCGCGGGAAGGAACCGAAGGATATTCACGGCCAGCTGGGTTGGTGGATGACGGACACCTCGACCCCGCTGACCGCGGGCAGTTGGGACGCCGCCTACTGGTCTGCCCAGACCGCCGTAGAAGGTGCCGAGGAAATTCTGTCCGGTGCGCGTGCAGCCTATTCGCTCTGTCGGCCGCCTGGACATCATGCGATGCGCGACTGTTCCAACGGGTTCTGCTTCTTCAACAACGCCTGCATCGCCGCGCATCACTTGACCAGCAAATACCGCAAAGTGGCGCTAATCGACGTGGACGTGCACACCGGCAACGGCTCCCTCGACATCCTTTACGAACGTGGCGACATCTTCTTCTGCTCGCTGCACCCGGACCCGAAGACCTATCCCACCTTCTACCTCGGCCATGCCGACGAAACCGGCGCAGGTGAGGGCGAAGGCGCATCGATGAATATCCTCTTGGAACGGGGCGCGGGCGAAAGCGATGTCCTGGCCGCACTCGACAAAGGGCTGGCGGCAATTCGCGATTTCGGCGCCGAAGCTTTGGTAGTCTCGCTGGGGTTCGACATGGCTGCCGACGACCCGCTGGCGGCTGTGGCCGTGTACCCGGGGGGCTTTGCCGAAATGGCCCGGCGCCTGGCCGCGATGAACCTCCCCACTGTGCTCGTGCAGGAAGGCGGTTATCTCGGGCCGTCGCTGACTGACAATGCTCGCGCATTCCTGACGACCTTCCGCGAGGCGATTCGATGACTTCTCGCCCTGACGAGATGAACGGCGCCGAAAGCGTGGTTCGCAGTCTTCATGCCGAAGGCGTCGACGTCTGCTTTGCCAATCCGGGCACCTCGGAAATGCAGTTCGTCGACGCGCTGGACCGCACGAAGCTCATGCGCTGTGTTCTGGGGCTTTTCGAGGGCGTGGTGACGGCGGCCGCCGACGGCTACGCGCGCATGGTCGGCAAGCCGGCGGTGACGCTCCTGCACCTCGCGCCCGGCTTCGCCAATGCTGCCGCGAACCTTCACAATGCCCGCAAGGCGCGGGTGCCGATGCTGAACCTTGTCGGGGATCACGCGCTTCGCCACCAGAAATACGACGCTCCGCTGTCGGCTGATGTGGAGGGCGCCTGCAGACCCTTCAGCGACTGGGTGCGTTCCGGCCGCGACGCGGCGAGCTTTGCCGCCGACGCGATGGAAGGCCTGGCCGTGGCCAAGGGCAAGCCCGGCCGGATCGCCACATTGATCGCACCCGCCGATATCGGCTGGGATGCAGGGGGAAAGGTGGCCAAGCCGACTACACCCTCTGCCGCCGCCCCGCTGGACGAAAATACATTGTCGGACGCCGTCGCCGCGCTGGAAAGCGGAGACAGGACGGTGATCATCGCCGGCCTGTCCGTGCTAGAGGACACTGTCGCTCTGGCGCGCCTGCAAGGCATCGCCGAGAAGACGGGGGCGGATCTTCTCGCTCCGGTCTCGAACCGACGGATGGAGCGCGGTCATGGCCGCGTAGCGATGAAAAAGATCCCCTACCCGATCAACGATGCTCTTGAAAAGCTGGCGCCGTATGCTCGAGCAATCCTAGTGGAAACCCAGCCGCCGGTAGCGTTCTTCGCCTATCCGGGCAAACCCAGCCTGCTGCTGCCCGAAACCTGCAGGACAACCGTTCTCGCCGACGTTGATGGCGATGGCCCTGCCGCCATCGCTGCGCTTGCTGATCGGGTCGGCGCACGCGCAGTCACCCCGCGCGACAATGTACCGCCACCGGTACCGCAGGCTGGCAAGCTCACCGCCGAAGTCATCGGCGCCGTCCTGTCCAACACGCTCCCCGAAGGTGCCATCGTCATCGACGAGGCCGTCTCGTCGAGCGGTATCATCTTTCCATCCGGCGATAGCGCGGCGCCCAACTCCTGGCTAGCGCTGACCGGCGGTTCGATCGGCATCGGCATTCCGCTTTCGGCGGGTGCAGCCATCGCCTGCCCGGACCGACCGGTGATCGCGCTTCAGGCTGACGGATCTGCCATGTATACGTTGCAGGGTTTGTGGACGCAGGCTCGCGAAGGCGCAAATGTGACCACCGTGATCCTCGCCAACCGCGCCTATGACATCCTGAAGGGTGAGCTTCACAACGTCGGCGCCCAACCGGGCCCAGATGCGCTGAGCATGCTCAATCTCGATCGGCCCGACCTGGATTTCGTGGCGCTTGCCAAGGGCATGGGCGTTCCGGCCCGTCGGGTCGAGGACGCGCAGGACTTCATGCGCACGCTGAAACAAGCGATGTCCGAACCCGGCCCCTTCCTGATCGAAGCCATGATCTGAAGCAACTGGCCAAAGGATCCCTCATGACACTTGACCCCGAACTGCGCGACCGTATTCAGAAAGCCGTTTCTGACAGGTTCGATGACCAGGTCGCTTTTACGCAAGCCCTTGTCAGAATGCCCTCGCTGCGCGGACGCGAACACCCGGTCCAGGATTTCCTGTTCTCGGAACTGCGGAAGCGCGGCTTTGCGATGGACCGTTTCGGGATGGACCGGAATGCCATCTCAACCCATGAGGGCGGCTCGAAATTCTCGGACGACCATTCGGATGCCCCCATCGTT
Source organism: Maritimibacter sp. (assembly GCA_020441225.1). The sequence continues at coordinate 5,477 of JAGRMP010000663.1, forward strand.
GTAGGCATCCACCGCCCGCGCGAAGAAATGGGCCGTTCGCTTATCCTTCAAGCGCATGTGGACGTGGTCCCCGAGGGGCTGCCTGAAATGTGGTCCGACCCGCCCTTTACCGGCAGGGTTCACGGCGACTGGATGTATGGCCGGGGCGCGGCCGACATGAAAGCGGGCGTCGCGGCCAATATTTTTGCGCTCGATGCGCTGCGCAGCATTGGCCTCCAACCCGCAGCCACAGTCTACGTGCAATCGGTCGTGGAAGAGGAAAGCACCGGCAACGGCGCCCTTCAGACCTATCTGCAAGGCTACTCGGCCGATGCCGTGCTGATCCCCGAGCCCGAGGACGAAATGCTGGTGCGTGCCAATACCGGCGTGCTGTGGTTCCAGGTGCAGGTGCGTGGCGTGCCGGTGCATGTGCGCGAGATGGGCGAAGGCGCCAATGCGATCGACGGCGCAACCCGCGTGATGGCAGCCCTGCACGAAATGGAAGCGGAGTGGAACGCCGACAAGGTCAATCATCCCCACTTCGAGTCCGAAGACCATCCGATCAACCTGAATATCGGAAAGATCGAAGGCGGCGATTGGGCATCCTCCGTCCCCAGTTGGTGCAACATGGATTGCCGAGTATCCATCTATCCCGGTCGCAGCGCCGAAGATGCAGCGCGGGAAATCCAGGACCGCATTGCCACCTTTGCCAAGGGTGACGCCTTCCTGTCGAACAACCCGCCGCAAGTGGTATTCAACGGGTTCTTCGCCGAGGGATACGTGCTGGAGCCCGGCAGCGACGCGGAATTGGTACTGAGCCGCGCCCACGAATCCGCCATTGGTGCGCCGCTCAAGTCCTTCATGACGGCAGGATACCTCGATACCCGCGTATACGCGCTTTACAACAAGATCCCGGCGCTCTGCTACGGCCCGGTGTCGCGCAACATCCATGGCATCGACGAATGTGTCAGCTTGTCGTCAGTCAAGCGCATCACGACTGCAATGGCACTGTTCATAGCCGAGTGGTGCGGCGTCGAGCCGGTGGAACCCTGATGCGACCACCTCCAGGTTTCCTTCCGGAGACTCCGCCCGATCTTCTGGCTCACGCGGCCCTGACCATTTCGCCCGAACAGGCAGCGGAAATGGCCGACGAACTTTTCGATGTCAGGGGCGAGGTGCTGCGGCTCAACGCCGAGAAAGATGCGAACTTTCGCATCACGCCCGAGGTCGGGCCGCCGATGCTGCTCAAGATCACCAATGCCGCCGAGGATCGCGGGGTTACCGAGATGCAAACAGCGGCCTTGCTACACTTGGCCCGCGTCGATCCAGGCCTTCCAGTACCGCATGTCCTGCCGGCTCGGAACGGAGCGCCATCGCAGCTCGTTTCGCTGTCTGACGGGAAGGCACATGTCGTGCGCCTGCTTACCTTCCTGGACGGCACTACGCTCAGCTCGGCCGGGACCGCTTCGACCCTCCACTACCGCATCGGCGCCCTGCTGGCCCGCCTGACCGTTGGCCTGCAGGGTTTCACCCACCCGGCCAGCGACCATGTCCTGCAGTGGGACATCAAGCAGGCGCACCGGCTTCGCCCAATGCTGGACGCGGTGGAGGAGCCCGATCTGCACCGCCGTCTGACACGTCTGATAGACCAGTTCGAGGCAGAGATCGCGCCGCGCCTGACCCGCCTGCGGGCACAGGTCGTGCATAATGACTTTAATCCCCACAACCTACTGGTCGACACGCCGGCCGCGACCCGTCTGACCGGGGTGATCGATTTCGGCGATATGGTGCATACGCCCATCGCCTGCGACCTGGCCGTGGCATGTTCCTATCATGTACAGAACGGGCCGCAGCCTCTGGCCGCCGTTGCGCGCCTGATTGCGGGCTACGCGACCCAGTTGCCGCTAACGGATGATGAGTTCGCCCTTCTGCCCGATTTGATGCGCCTGCGCCATGCCACGACTCTCGCTGTCGGAGCGTGGCGTGCCCGTCGCTATCCCGAAAACGCCAGCTATATCCGCCGCAATGCCGCCGCATCGCTGCGTGGTCTGACGACGCTGGACCGAATGGGCAACCAGGCCGCGCTCGCCGCCCTGCAACCGGAGCAGATCCCATGACCATGATCAACGCTTTCGACCAATCCGGTGCTGACCGCCTCCCAACCGAGGATCGCGAACTGATCGCCCGGCGAGAGAAGGCGCTCGGTCCGGCTTATCGCCTGTTTTACGAGGAACCGCTTCACATCATCCGAGGCGAAGGCGTTTGGCTGTGGGACAAGCAGGGGCGCAGGTATCTCGATGCCTATAACAATGTCGCTTCGATGGGCCATTGCCACCCGCGCGTGGTGCAGGCGATTACCGCGCAATCGGCGGTTCTAAACACACACACACGATACCTGCATGACAGCATCGTAACCTATGCCGAGCGCCTGCTGGCCACCATGCCCGACGCGCTGGGGCACATGATGTTCGCCTGCACCGGTTCCGAGGCCAATGACCTGGCCCTGCGCATTGCGCGCCGCGTTACCGGCCGGCAGGGCGTCATCATCACCCGGCTCGCCTATCACGGCGTCACCGAGTCGGTATCTGAGCTTTCGCCCTCCCTCGGGGATTTCGTGCCACGCACCTCCCGTGTCCGCCTAATCGACGCGCCCGACGGACTGCGGGTGTCACCGACCGAGCAGGGTGCAAAACTGGCGGACGACCTCGCCCAGGCAATCGCCGAGATGCGTGCTGATGGCATCGAACCGGCGGCATTTCTTGTCGATACGATCTTTTCAAGCGACGGGTTGTATCCGGATCCGGCAGGCTTCCTACAGCCCGCAGTGGACCTGATCCGCTC
>JAGRMP010000117.1 GCA_020441225.1 Maritimibacter sp.
GTCTGCGGCGACGAGACCGCGCTGATCGAGAGCTGCGAGGGCAAGCGCGGCACGCCCCGGGTCAAGCCGCCGTTCCCGATCCAGCACGGCTACCTCGCCATGCCGACCGTGGTGAACAACGTCGAGACCTTTGCCCTGTGCTCGCGGATCGTCGAGATGGGCGGCGCCTGGTTCACCGCGATGGGCACCGAGGAAAGCTCGGGCACGCGGCTGTTGTCGATCTCGGGCGATTGCGTGCGGCCGGGGATCTACGAGATCGAATGGGGTATCACGCTGGACGAAGTGCTCAAGATGATCGGCGCCGACAATGCGGTCGCGGTGCAGATCTCGGGGCCGTCGGGCGAAATGCTCAGGGTCGACAAGGACCGGTTCCGCAAGTTCTGCTACTCGGATCTGTCCTGCAACGGCTCGATGATGGTGTTCAACGGCTCGCGCGACCTGCTCGAGATCGCCCGCCATTTCACCGAGTTCTTCGTCAACGAAAGCTGCGGCATCTGCACGCCCTGCCGGTCGGGGGGCGTGGACCTGCTCACCAAGATCGACCGGGTGATCGCGGGCCGCGCCGTTGCGCAGGACCTCGAAGACTTACGGGTCTGGGGCAAGCTGATGATGCGCACCAGCCGCTGCGGGCTGGGGACGACCGCGCCGAACCCGATCCTGACGACGCTCGCCAAGTTCCCCGAGCTCTACGAGGCGAAATTGAGCCAGGCGAAAGGTCCGCTGCTGGCCTCGTTCGACAAGGCGGATGCGCTGAGCGACTATGACAGAGCCGTCGATAACCTGGTCCGGGAGGACGTGTAATGAGCTTCACCATCACGATCGACAAACGCAAGGTCCTGGTTGACGAGGGCTGCACCCTGATCGACGCGGCGGCCGATCACGGGGTCTACATCCCCAGCCTGTGCTATTCGCGCGGCAAGCCCTGCCTCGGCACCTGCCGGGTCTGCTCGGTGCGGGTGAACGGCAAGGTCACCGCCGCCTGCACGGTGCCGGTGCAGCCCGGCATGGTGGTCGAGGTCAAGGAACCGCGCGTGACCGAGATGCGCAAGCTGCTGGTCGAGGCGCTGTTCTCGGAAGGCAACCACAATTGCCCGTCCTGCGAGAAATCCGGGCGCTGCGAGCTGCAGGCGGTGGCCTATGAGCTCGAGATGACCGCCTCGCCCTTCCCCTACCGGTTCCCGAAGCGGGAGCGCGAGGTTGCGGCCGAACGGATCTTCCTCGAACGCGACCGCTGCATCTTCTGCCAGCGCTGCGTCGAGCATGTGCGCGACGCCGAGACCGGCCAGGCGATCTTCGCCATCCACGGCCGCGGCACCAAGGCGCGGATCGAGATGGATGTGGCGCTTGCCAACAAGCTCACGGCAGAAGAGGTCCACGCGGCCGCCGAGCTTTGCCCGGTGGGCTGCATTCTCGAGAAGGGCGTCGGGTTCGACGACCCGATGGGCGAACGCAAGTTCGACGTCAAACCGCTGCGCAAGCGGGCGCTGGAAGGAGAAACCCTATGACCCTCGATACTCCGGTCTCCGAAGTGCTCTACAGCCACGAGATGCCGGCCAAGGCGCTCGACCCTGACCTGAAGAAGGCGCGCGACGCCAAGGTGCAGATCGCGACCATTTCGCTCTGCGGCTGCTGGGGCTGCAACCTGTCGCTGCTCGACACCGACGAGGCGCTGGTCGATCTGCTCGACAAGGTGCACATCACCCGCTCGTCGTTTACCGACATCAAGCGGATCCCCGGCCAGATCGCCGTGGGGCTGATCGAGGGCGGTGTCGCGAACGACGAGAACATCGAGACGCTCGAACATTTTCGCGAGCATTGCGATATCCTCATCGCCACCGGCGCCTGCGCGATCTGGGGCGGCGTGCCGTCGATGCGCAACATGGTGGGGCTGGAGCCCTGCCTGCGCGAAGCCTATGTCGACAGCCCGACCCGGCCCACGCAAAGCCCGCCGGTGGTGCCGCGCCACCCCGACATCCCCAGGCTCACCCGCAAGGTCTACCCGGTGCACGAAGTGGTGCAGATCGACTTCTCGATCCCCGGTTGCCCGCCGGACGGGCGCACGGTGTTCAAGGTGATCGACGATCTTCTGAACGGGTGCGGCTTTTCTATGCCCGCCGATTACAACCGTTTCGACTAGGAGTGTCCGCATGAGCCCGCAAGCTCGTTATTGATCCCGTCACCCGGATCGAAGGCCACGGCAAGGTGACGATCCAGCTGAACGACGCGAAAAAGGTCGATTGGGCGCGTCTCAACGTGGTCGAATTCCGCGGCTACGAAAAATTCGTCCAGGGGCATCCCTATTGGGAAGCGCCGATGATGTTGCAGCGGGTCTGCGGCATCTGCTTCGTGTCGCACCACCTGGCGGGCGCCAAGGCGCTCGACGACATGGTGGGGGTCGGCTACGGGCGGGGCGTCAAGCCGCTCGCCACGGTCGAGAAGATGCGCCGGCTCGGCCATTACGCCCAGCAGCTCCAGAGCCATGTCGCGGCCTATTTCTACCTGACCGCGCCGGAGATGCTGTTCGGCGTCGACGCGCCGCCGGATCAGCGCAACGTGCAAGGGCTGATCGAGGCCGACCCGGAGCTGGTGAAGCGGGTTCTGCGGCTGCGCAAGTGGGGCCAGGAGCTCATCACCACCGTCTTCGGCAAGCGGATGCACGGCATCCACTCGGTGCCGGGCGGGGTCAACAAGAACCTGTCGCCCGCCGACCGTGACCGGTTTTTGAAGGGCGAAGACGGGCTCCTCAGCATCGACGAGGTGATCGAGGGGGCCGAGGAGGCGCTCAAGGTCTTCTACGGCTACCACGAGGCGCATCGCGACTGGATCGACGGCTTTGCGGTGATCCCGGGGCTGAACCTGTGCCTCGTCAACGACCAGGGCAATGTCGACTATTTCCACGGCGACATCCGCGTGGTCGATCACAACCGCGAGGTGGTCGAGGAGTTCGACTACCACGATTATCTCGACCATTTCGAGGAAGCGACCGAGCAATGGTCCTACATGAAGTTCCCCTATCTCAAACGGCTCGGCCGTGAGGCCGGATCGGCGCGGGTGGGGTGCCTGGCGCGGGTGAACGTGACCCGGGACTACGAGACCGAGTGCCCACGCGCCCGCGAGGCGCTGGCGCGGTTCCACGAGTACAACAAGGGCAAGGCCTCGAACGCCACCTTGCACACCAACTGGGCGCGCGCGATCGAGATCCTGCATTCGGCCGAGCAGATCCGGAACCTGCTCAACGACCCGGACCTGCAGAAGGACGACCTCGTGTTGCCGCACGGGCCGGACGGCTGGGTGGGCGAGGGCGTGGGCGTGGTCGAAGCCCCGCGCGGCACGCTGTTGCACCACTACCGGGCCGACCGGGACGGGGCGATGACATTTGCCAACCTGATCGTTGCGACGACGCAGAACAACCAGGTCATCAACCGCACGATCACGTCCGTTGCGGAGGAATACCTCACGGATGTGGACGAGATCACGGACGGGCTGATGAACCATGTCGAGTTCGGCATCCGCGCCTACGACCCCTGCCTGAGCTGCGCCACCCATGCGGCGGGGCAGATGCCGCTGATCGTGACGGTGCAGGGGCCGGACGGTGCCGTGCTCGCGCGCCGGGAGCGGTGAGGTGCCGGGACTGCTCGCGGATCTGAACGGGGCGCGCAGCCTGATCCACGGCATCGGCAATGTCGGGCGTCAGGACGACGGGCTCGGCTGGGCCTTTGTCGACTGGCTGGAGGCGCAAGGGCTGTGCCCGCGCGCCGAAAAGCGGCGGCATTACCAGATGTTCCTCGAAGACGCCGATCTGATATCGGGCTTCGACCGGGTGCTGTTCGTTGATGCCTCGAAAGAGCCGGGGCTTGCGAGCTTCCGGCTCGACCCGGTGGAGGCGCGCTACGATCTGAGCTTCACCAGCCACGCGCTCACCATCCCGGCGGTGATGGCGATCTGCAAGCAGTGTTTCGACCGGGTGCCCGAGGTGCAGCTTCTGCAGATCCGGGGCTACTCCTGGGACCTGACCGAGGGGCTGACGGCTGAGGCCCAGGCAAATCTCGATGCGGCGACGGGGTTTCTCGCCGCTGCGCAGGGCCGGGTGCCGCTCAGCGCCTGAGCCCGGCGTTACCGGGCGATGTCGAACTCCTGGCGCAGCTCCTGGCCGTCGGGGGAGAGGACGAAGACACGGCCCTCCGTGCCGACCACCAGCAGGAAATCGGGGCCGCGCGTGACCGCCTGAGCGGTGACGCCCGCGGGGAGGGCAATGCTGTCGGGGAAGGCCGGACCCGGCGCCGCCTGGTTGAAGCGCATGACAACCACCGTCACAAGCACTATGAACCCGGCAATCATCGTCACCGAAAGCGCGGTGACGAGCCACTTGAGATAGCGCACGAGGGCGGCGTCCTTGTCTGACAGCGGAGTTTCGTCGTCCATGTCCGAGCCTTCCATCCTGCGGGTCACCATTGCTGAAGACCCGCCCGCGCGCCTTGATAAGGCGCTCGCCCGCGATGTGCCAGAGGCAGCGAGCCTCAGCCGGTCGCGGCTTGCGAAGCTGATCGAGGCGGGCGCGGTCACGCGGGGCGGCGTGGCGCTGGGCCCGCGCGAGAAGGTGGCCGAGGGCGACGTGATCGAGGTGGCGCTGCCCGAGGCGGTCGAGAGCCATATCGGCGCGGAGGCGATCCCGCTCGACATCGTTTACGAGGATGCCGATCTCGTGGTGGTGAACAAGCCCGCCGGCATGGTCGTGCACCCCGCGCCCGGAAGCCCGTCCGCGACGCTGGTGAACGCGCTCCTTGCCCATTGCGGCGACGATCTTTCGGGCGTGGGCGGCGAGAAGAGGCCCGGCATCGTCCACCGGATCGACAAGGATACCTCCGGGCTGCTCGTGGTGGCCAAGAGCGACAAGGCGCATCACGGGCTCGCCGCCCAGTTCGAGGCGCATAGCGTCGAGCGGCATTACCGCGCCGTGGTGCATGGCGTGCCCGACAAGGCCGATCCGCGCCTGCGCGGGGTCAAGGGCGTGAGTTTCGAGCCGGGCGGGGTGGTCAAGATCACGTCGCAACTCGCCCGCCACAAGACCGACCGCCAGCGCCAGGCGGTGATCTGGTCGGGCGGGCGGCACGCGGTCACCCGGGCGCGGGTGGTCGAGACCTTTGGCAGCCCGGCCGCGGCGGCGCTGGTGGATTGCTGGCTGGAGACCGGGCGCACCCACCAGATCCGGGTGCACATGGCCCATGTGGGCCACGGGCTGATCGGCGACCCGGTCTATGGCGGGCGGCGCAGGCTCGGGGTCAAGGCGGTGGGCGAAGCGGCCGTCGCGGCGGCCGGGAGCTTCCCGCGTCAGGCACTGCATGCGGCGACGCTCGGGTTCATCCATCCGGTGACCGGCGAGGAATTGCGGTTCGAAGCGCCGCTGCCGGACGACTTCGCGCAGTTGATTGCGGTGCTTCGAGGCGGGCAGGGCGCGGAGGTGTGAACGGCGCGCGGCGCACCGGCCCTATCTTTCAGAGCACGAAAATGACATACTGGGTCTCTGTCCGATCCGCCCGTGTTTGCGCATCGGGCCTGTTGTTTCATGGCGCATTTTCGATGACCGAGGGAGGAAACCGATGCCCGATCTGTATTCCGGCGGCTGCGATCACGTCCACACCCATGTCCGACACGAGCCGATCGACAACCATGTCTGCCACTGCAATGTCTGCAAATCCGTGACCGGCCAGCAGACCACCCATGTGGCGTTCTTCAACCACGGCGACGTGGTGGTGGATCATGAGGACAAGCTCAACCGGCAGCCGTTCAATGCCGACAACCCGGACGGTCCGCTGGAACTGTGCACCTGCGCGGAATGCGGCGCGCCGATCATGCTCGACGACAAGCAGAAGCGCATCCGCGTGGCGGTGCCCAACATCATGGGCTACGCGGACGGCTTTCCCGATGCCACCTATCACGCCTTCTATGACGAGACCAAAGGCTACCCGGAACCGAACGATGGCCGTCCGGTCTACGACAGCCTGCGGCCCGATTTCGTCTGGCCGAAAGGCGCCTGACGGGACGACGGCCGCGACAGCGCCCGTCGCGGCCGTGTTCGGCCGCGCGGGCGGGCCGGAAGCGGGTGGATCGCGCCTGTGGTGATCCGCCCGGCGGTCCGGTGCGTATTCCGACCAGAATACCCGATTGAAACACTCTGCACTTCGGCGTGACCCCTCTGTCGCTTCGACGTAATTGGGTTCATACTCCGTTCAACTTTTGCGCCTAGATGGGCGGTTCGGGACTTGAACCGGACCCGAGGCGTCTTATCTGGAATGTTAAGCCTCGAAACATCGAGGAACGACATGGGAGAAAACATGAGCAATTACGCGAATTTGCCGGCACCGACCCCGGAAGGGGGCCTGAACCGTTACCTGCAGGAAATCCGCAAGTTTCCGATGCTGGAGCCGGAAGAAGAATACATGCTCGCGAAGCGCTGGGTGGACCATGAGGACGCCGAGGCCGCGCATAAGCTCGTGACCAGCCACCTGCGGCTGGCCGCCAAGATCGCCATGGGTTACCGCGGCTACGGCCTGCCGCAGGCCGAGGTGATCTCGGA
>JAGRMP010000664.1 GCA_020441225.1 Maritimibacter sp.
CCCTCGTCTTCCCGTTTTCGCCCGTTCCGGCCAGGCCCCGCGGCCGCCCCGGGCACCCGTCCCCGCGAGCGCTGCCACACGATTTCGCGAAAACGTGTGATGCGCTGCGAGCGCGAAACGGTCTAGTGTCCGCGCAACCGGGGTGCCCCCTCGGCGGCGGAAGGTCAAGGCCGGGTACGAAGATCGGTTGTGGCCCGGGCCCGCATCGGGTTAGTTGCCTCGCAAAACGTTCAACAAAGGAACAGTATATGACCCGCCTGCTTCCCGCTCTCGTCCCCGCGTTTGTCCCCGCGCTCGCGCTGAGTGTCGGCCTTGCCGCTCCCGTGGTCGCGCAGGAATTTTCGCTCTCCGACATGAGCGAGGAACAGACCGCCGCTTTCGGCGCGGCCGTGCGCGCCTATCTCCTTGAGAATCCGGAAGTCATCATGGAGGCGGTCGCGGTCCTGGAAACCCGCCAGGCCGAGGAGCAGGTGGCCAACGACGCCGCGCTCGTCACCGCCAATTACAGCGCCATTTTCGAAGATCCGATGAGCCATGTCGGCGGCAACCCGGACGGCGACGTGACCTTCGTGGAGTTCGTCGATTACAAATGCGGCTATTGCCGCAAGGCCTTCCCCGAGCTCAAGGCGCTGATGGAGGCCGACGGCAACATTCGGCTGATCCTCAAGGAATTTCCGATCCTCGGCGAAGAAAGCCTGCTGGCCGCGCGGTTCGCGGTCTCGGCGAAGCTGATCGGCGGCGACGCGGTCTATGGCCCGCTGCATGACGAGATGATGCTGATGCGCGGCAACATGACCGAAGACAGCCTGGTGGCGCTGGCCGACGATCTCGGCTTCGACGGCGCGGCCTATCTCGAGGGCATGTCGGACCCGCAGGTCAACGCGGTGCTGAGCGACAACCACGCGCTTGCGAGCCGGCTGCAGATTTCCGGCACGCCCACTTTCGTGGTCGGCGAACAGCTCGTGCGCGGCTATGTGCCGCTCGACGCCATGACCGACCTCGTCGCCGATCTGCGCGACCAGGCGAACTGAGGCCGTCGGCCCGGCCCCCTGGCGCAGGCCGGTCAGAACTGCCGCGGGTAGAGCGACATCATCGCGTGGACGTCATGGGCGGAGGCGAAGGCGTCGGGGTGGTCGTTGAGCTTGTCCATCACGAAGGCGCGCCGGGCGCGGGCGTCTTCGGCCTCTTCCTCGGTCTTCGGGGCGGCGCGGCGGTGGAACAGCCCGGCCATCCGGTCCAGAAGCGAGATCTGCGGGGCGAGAGAGAGGTCGGTCATGGCGTCTTCTCCGTGTCGAGGGCCGCGTCGCGGGCCGGATTGAGGACTTGTCTCCGAGGTTAGCGGCGCTTCTGTTTCGCTGGTATCCGCGGCGGCGTTGTGCTGTTCTTCAAAAATGAAGAACGCGTTTCGCAGCTGGTCGGACGTGCGGGTCTTCCTCGCCGTCATGCGCGAGGGCTCGACCCTGGCCGCCTCGCGGCGGCTCGGCATGGCCCAGCCGACCGTGGCGCGGCGGATCGAGGCGCTCGAACACGAACTCGGGCTCACCCTCTTCGACCGCGACACGCGGGGGTTTCGCCCGACCGCGGCGGCGCGGGCCCTGCTGCCGCTGGCGGAGGCCGTCGAGGCCGCGGCTGCGGCCTTTGCAGAACACGCCCTGGCGCTGTCCCGGCCCCGCCCGATCCGGATCACGGCCTTCACCTCCAATTTCTCGCCCCGTGCCACCCGGATCTTCAGCGCGTTCTCGGCCCTTCATCCCGAGGTCCAGTTCGAGTTCCTGCGCAGCGCCGCCTATCTCGATCTGAAAAAGGGCGAGGCGGATATCGCCCTGCG
>JAGRMP010000665.1 GCA_020441225.1 Maritimibacter sp.
CGACCACGGTGCCCTTGCGGATGTCCACTTTCAGGAAATCGTCGAAGCTGATTTCGGGGGTCTTTCCTTCCGTCTCTGCGCTCATTTGCCCAACTCCCGGCTGCGGTCGGCGGCGGCCTTGACCGCGCGGGCGAGGAGCGGCGGGAAGCCGTCCTCTTCGTTCATCAGCACTTCGAGGGCGGCCTGCGTGGTGCCCCCGGGCGAGGTCACGTTGACCCTCAGCTGCGCCGGGCTCTCGTCCGCCGCCTCGGCGAGCGCGCCCGCGCCGCCCACGGTGGCCTTGGCGAGGGTCATCGCGAGCTCGGGGGCGAGCCCCTGCGCCTCGCCAGCATGCGCAAGGGTTTCGATCAGGTGGAAGACATAGGCCGGACCCGAGCCCGAGACCGCGGTGACCGCATCCATCTGGTCCTCGCCGTCGAGCCGCACCACCTGGCCGACGGCAGAGAGGAGCCGTTCGGCGAGGTCGAGCTCGGCGGCCCCGGCGCGGGCGTTGCCGATGATCGCGGTGATGCCGCGGCCGATGGCGGCCGGTGTGTTGGGCATGGCGCGCACGATGGGCGTCGCGGCCCCGAGCGCCGCCTCGTAGGCCGAGATCGGCGTGCCGGCGGCGACCGACAGGAACAGCGTCTCGCCATTGCCCAGCGCCGAGAGCGAGGGCAGCGCCTCGGCCATCATCTGCGGCTTGACCGCGACGAGAACCACGGCGGGGTTCGACGGCAGACCCGCGTTGAGATGCACGCCGGTCTCCTGCAGCCAGGCGGTGGGGTTGGGATCGAGCACCCAGACGGAGCCGGGCGGCAGCCCGCCGTCGAGCCAGCCCGCGAGCATCGCCGAGCCCATTTTGCCGCACCCGAGCAGGACCAGGCCGCGGGTTTCGAGATCGTTCAGGGTCATATGGTCTCCGTTTCGTTACATCGGGCGCGGGGGGCCGGGGGGTGAACCCGTGGTATCATCATCCGGCGGGCGGGCAAACCAGATCGCTGAGCGAATGCGGGTCGAGGCCTCGCGGAAGCAGCCTCTCCGCTGTCCGCCCCGCTCAATAGGGTCCAATCCCCTAGGGGAGTAGGATCATTTTGAAAACGTTGGATTTATAGGGGTAGTATCGGCGAAAAGGAAGGCCGGCACACAGGCCTTTGATGTCTGCTTGCCCTGCCGAACGCTTACGCCCCCGCGCCCCTACCCCCGCGCGTCCTGGATCTCTTCCCAGGCGCGGTTGATCGCGATCATGTGTTTCTCGGCGATCTTCACCGCCTCTTCCGGCACGCCGCGGGCGATCAGCCGGTCGGGGTGGTACTCGCGCACCTGCGTCCGCCAGGCCACCCGGATCTCGTCGAGCGGCGTGTCCGGGCCGACGCCGAGCACCGCATAGGGGTCGGGGATCGCGTCGGGCACGAAGCGGGCGCGCAGCGAGCGGAAGGTGCGCTCGTCGACGCCGAAGATCTCGGCGACCCGCGACAGGAAGGCATCCTCCGCCGCGTGGTAGGTGCCGTCCGCCATGGCGATGTAGAACAGCCCCTCCAGAAGGTCGCACAACGCCGGATCGCGCTCGCCGAACAGGTTCACGATCTTCTGCGCATATTGCTCGTAGCCCGCGACGTCGGTGCGCGCGAGGTTGAAGACCCGCGCCGCGTTGGCCTCTTCGGCCTTGGGAATGGTGAAGACCTCGCGAAACGCCGCCACCTCGTTGCGGGTGACCGTGCCATCGGCCTTGGCCATCTTGGCCCCGAGCGCGATCACCGCGATGGCGAAGGCGGCGGTGCGCTCGGGCGGCGTGCGCAGCGAGGCGAAGACATCGGCCAGGCTTTCGCCCGATCTGAGCGCCGCCAGCGCATCGGTAATCCGGGTCCACAGCGACATGGCTCAGAGGATCTTCTGCATCAATACGAGGTCGAGCCAGTGGCCCTGTTTCCAACCGACCTCGGGCACCCGCGCGACCTCGCCGTAGCCGCGCGCGGCGTGAAAGGCGAGCCCCATTTCATTGGCGCCGCTCACGCCTGCGATCATCGAATGGGCACCGCGGTCGCGGGCATGCGCCTCGACCGCGTCGAGCAGCGCCGTCCCGAGCCCGTGCCCGCGCGCGCCCTCGGCGAGCATGATCGTGTGTTCCATCGACCGTGCATAGCCCACCCCGCCGCGGAACTGGCCATAGGTCGCAAAGCCGACCACTTCGCCCCCCTCCTCGGCGACGAAAGTGCCGTGGCCCGCGTCGGCCCGGTTGGTCAGGAACCGCACCAGGTCGTCGGGGTCCTTCTCGACCGCGTTGAAGGTGATCAGGCTGGCGCGGATCACCGGATTCCAGATCCCGGCGATGGCGGTGGCATCCCAGGCGCCTGCGGGGCGGATCATGTGAGCACCCTTTCGCCGGTCAAGGTGTGGACCAGCGCCGAGAGCCCCGGGGGGCC
>JAGRMP010000666.1 GCA_020441225.1 Maritimibacter sp.
GATGGGAAAAGGCGCGGATGCGGGCGCCGGTCTCGACCGTGACGCCGGGGCCGAAGACCACGTTGGGCTCGATCACCGCATCGCGGCCGATGAAGGTATCCTGGGCGAAGTAGACGGTCTCGGGGGCGACCAGCGTCACCCCGTCCTCGATGGCGGCGGCGCGGGCCCGGGCCTGGAAGGCGGCCTCGGCGGCGGCGAGCTCGGCGCGGGTGTTGATCCCCAGCGTCTCGGTCTCGTCGCAAGTGACCGCGACGGCGCGCAAGCCCCTGGCATTGGCGATCCCGACGATGTCGGTCAGGTAGTATTCTCCGGCGGCATTGTCATTGCCCACCGCGGCCACGAGGTCGAAGAGCAGGGCGGCATCGGCCATGACCACGCCGGAGTTGCAGAGCCGGATCGCGCGTTCCGCCTCGGTCGCGTCCTTGAACTCGACGATCCGGGTGAGCGCGCCGTCCTCGACCACCAGGCGGCCGTAGCGGCCCGGGTCGGCGGCCTCGAAACCGAGCACGACCACATCGGCGCCGTCCGCGCGGGCCGCGGCCATGGCCTCCAGCGTTTCGGGGCGGATGAAAGGCGTGTCGCCGTAGAGCACCACCGCGTCGCCGGTGACGCCCGCGAGCGCGTCTGCGGCCTGGGCGACGGCATGTGCCGTGCCGAGCTGCTCGGCCTGGCGCACGACCACGATTTCTTCGTCGAGCTTGCGCGCGGCTTTTTCGACCGTCGCGAAATCGTGTCCGGCCACGAGCACCGTTCGGTCGCGGTCGAGCGCCGCGCCGCTGGCGAGCGCATGGGCGAACAGCGGCGCGCCGCCGATCTCGTGCATGACTTTCGGAAGGTCGGACTGCATCCGCGTGCCCTGGCCGGCGGCGAGAACGATAAGGTTGACTGGCATGATCTCTCTTTCAAATCGCTTGCGCCCGTTTTAACTGGGAGCCGCCACTCTGCAAGCCCCCTGGACCGGACAGGCCGTTTCGGCCAGGTTCGGACCGGTTCGGCCTATTCAGCAAGGAAACCCCATGCGCACAGTCGTCTTCGACCTCGACGGCACCCTCGCCGACACCTCCGCCGATCTGATCGCGGCGGCCAACGCCTGTTTCCGTGCCCGCGGGCTCGGCGATCTGCTCGACCCGGCGGCCGATGCCCGCACGGCTTTTCGCGGTGCGCGGGCGATGCTGACGCTCGGGTTCTCGCGGTCGGGTGCGGGTGGGGCGCGGCTGGTCGAAGAAGACTACCCGCGGTTCATGGAGATCTATGCCGAGGCCCTCGACGTCCAGTCCCGGCTCTATCCCGGCGCGGCGGCGGCGGTGGAACGGCTCGGGGCCGCGGGCTATGCCACCGCGGTCTGCACCAACAAGCCCGAGGCGATGGCGGATGCGCTGCTGCAAAGCCTCGGCGTGCGCGGCCTCTTCGGGGCCGTCATCGGCGCCGACACCCTGCCGGTGCGCAAGCCCGATCCGGCGCCGCTTGTGGCCGCGGTCGAGCGCGCCGGGGGCGCGATGGCGCGGGCCATGCTGGTGGGCGACACCGAGACCGACCGCGAGACCGCCCGGGCCGCGGGGGTGCCCTGTCTGCTGGTCACGTTCGGCCCGGACGGGCGCGGGGTCGAGGCGCTGGCGCCCGAGGCCACGCTCGACGATTTCGATGCGCTCGACGGGGCGGTGGCGGCGCTCATCGGCTGAGCGCGGGCCGCTTGACGCGGCCGTGCGCGCGCCCCAGTGTCGCGCCATGAGCGACACGGCTTCCCCCAAACAGGTCTTCACCGGCAGCTTCACCCAGCAGGAACCCCTGCCGGCGGCCGCCATCGCGGCGGCCACGCGGGTCATGCAATCGGGGCGGCTGCATCGCTACAACACGGTCCCCGGCGAGACCGCGGAGGCGGCGGCCCTGGAGCAGGAATTCGCCGCCTATATGGGGGCGCGTTACGCGCTCGCGGTGGCCTCGGGCGGCTATGCGCTGGCGCTGGCCTTGCGGGCCGTCGGCGTGAAAGCGGGGGACCGCGTGCTGACCAACGCCTTCACCCTCGCGCCGGTGCCCGGTGCGATCGCGAGCCTCGGCGCGGTGCCGGTCTTCGTCGGCGTGACGGAAGAGCTGGTGATCGACCTCGACGATCTCGCGGCCAGGGCGGGCGACGCGCGGGTGCTGCTCTTGAGCCACATGCGCGGACATATTGCCGACATGGACCGGGTGATGGAGATTGCCGAGGGCGCCGGGCTCGTGGTGATCGAGGATTGCGCCCATACGATGGGCGCGCGCTGGAACGGGGTGTTGTCCGGGCGGCACGGGGTGATCGGGGCCTATTCGACCCAGACCTACAAGCATCTCAATTCCGGCGAGGGCGGGCTCCTGGTTACCGACGACCCGGAGGTGGCGGCGAAAATGGTCATGATGTCGGGGAGTTACATGCTCTACGAGCGGCATTTGGCGGCACCGGAGCCGGATGTGTTCGAGGCGATCAAGTACGAGACCCCGAATATCTCAGGGCGGATGGACAACCTGCGTGCGGCGGTGCTCAGGCCCCAGCTCGCCGCGCTCGACACCCAGTGCCGGCGGTGGAACGCGCGCTACCGGGCGCTGGAAGCGGGGCTCGCGGGCACGCCGGGGCTCAGGTTGATCGAGCGGCCGGAGAAAGAGGACTACGTGATGTCCTCCTTCCAATTCCTGCTGCTCGACTGGCCGGCGGCGTCGGTTCAAGCGGTGATCGACCGGGCGAAGGCACGGGGGGTGGAGCTCAAGTGGTTCGGCGGCGCCGAGCCCACCGGTTTCACCTCGCGCTACGACAGCTGGCGTTATGTGCCGTCGCAGAAGATGCCGCGCAGCGACCGGGTGCTTGCGGGGCTCCTCGATCTGCGACTGCCGCTCACCTTTTCGCTCGAGGATTGCGCGCTGATCGCGCTGATCCTGCGCGAGGAGGTCGGGGCGGTGTTCCAGGCGGACGGCTGAGCCGCGCGGGACCGTAACGGCCAGGGCTGCCGTCGGATTGGGGGGGCCTGCGGCGCGCGCCGCAG
>JAGRMP010000667.1 GCA_020441225.1 Maritimibacter sp.
GGTCCGGTATGCCCGGAGGGGCCGCGGCGCGCGCATATGTCGAGCGCATCGGGGCCTCGCGCGCCTGCGTGGCGCCGGGGGGGGCGGCCCGGTCGGCCCGTGGCGCGGAATGGCGCGGTCCGGTGCGCCGCGGCGTGGCGGAAGGAACGGCGGTGCGCGCGGGACGGCGCACATGAAATCAGTCTGTCGGTCGCGCGGGGGCCAGGCCGCGGCCGATGGGATGCGGAAGATGTGTCACAGCGCCCAGCTACCAGCGGGTGAGCGCGTCTTCGTCCTCGTCTTTCGCCGCGACCCAGGCGGCGCCGTCGGGGCCGTATTCCTTCTTCCAGAACGGGGCACGGCTTTTCAGCCAGTCCATCAGGAACTCGGCCGCTTCGAAGGCAGCGACGCGGTGGCGGCTTGCCGTGGCGACCATCATGATCGGATCCCCGGGGGCGAGGCTGCCGTGGCGGTGGATGACCAGAACATCGGCGAGCCCCCAGCGCGCGCGCGCCTCTTCGGCATAGCGCGCGATCGCCTTTTCGGTCATGCCCGGATAATGCTCGATCTCCATACGGGACAACCCGCCGGTGCCGCGGACCACGCCGGTGAAGCTGACGATGGCGCCGACATCGCCGGTTTCGGGATCCGCGCCGAAGCCCGCGAGCTCGGCGCCGGTATCGAAGGGTTCGCTCTGGACCCGGATCCGCATGGGCGGCCTTCAGCCCCCGGTCATCGGCGGGAAGAACGCCACTTCGCGCACCCCGGCAAGCGGGCTGTCGAAATCGGAGAGCTCCTGGTCGAGCGCCACGCGCAGCGCGGAGATGTCGGCGAAGGCGAGCGCGTAGCGTTCTTCGCGGGCGCTGAGTTCCTCGACCAGCTCGGCCACCGTCGCGGCTTCGGTCGAGACCCGGTCGCTGGCCTGCCCGATCCGTTCGCGGACCCAGGCGAAATAGAGCACGTCAATCATGCGGGGTCTCCCTCAGGAAAGGCAGGGCTTTGCGGAAATAATCCCAGCCGGTGACGATGGTCAGCCCGCCGGCCACCCAGAGCAGCACGATCCCGGCATTGCCGGTCCAGTCGGACCAGCCCATCAGCCAATGGCGGTAGCTGCCGTCTTCGAGCCGGGCATGATGTTCGATCACCCCCTTGGCGAAGATCAGGGTGATGGCGACCATCTGGCTCGTGGTCTTCCATTTCGCGAGGTTGGTGACCTTGAGCGCGCGGGCCCGGTCGCCGAGGCTTTCGCGCAGGCCCGAGACGAAGACCTCGCGGTAGATGATGATCGCCGACGGCAACATGATCCAGGGGGTGAGCCCGGCATAGCCGTTGATGACCAGGAGCGCGATCATGACGAGCGCCTTGTCGGCGATCGGGTCCATCGCCGCGCCGAACAGGGATTCGAGCTTCCAGGCGCGGGCGAGGTAGCCGTCGAGATAATCGGTGAAGGCGGCGACGATGAACAGCACCATCGCGTACCAGTCGGCCCAGGGGCGGGCGAAGAACAGGAACATCACCGGCAGGAGCGGCACCGCCACCAGGCGGGCGATGGTGAGGATGTTGGGCAGGGTCCATCTCA
>JAGRMP010000668.1 GCA_020441225.1 Maritimibacter sp.
AGCCGCCGATCTGGCGGAACATCAGCCCGGACGCGGTGGCGGTGCCGAGCTGGTGGCGCGGCACGGCGGCCTGCACCGCGGTGGTCACGACCGGGAAGATATTGCCCATGCCGAGGCCGACGAAGGCGAGGAACGCCGCGAACAGCACCGTCTGGGTGTTGGCGCCGAGGGTCGACAGCAGCGCCATGCCGATCATCAGCGAGCCCATGCCGAGAAACGGCAGGATCTTGTAGCGCCCGGTCCGGCCCATGTACTGGCCCGCGAAGGTGGACGAAATCAGGATGCCCGCGGTCATCGGGATCAGCATCAGCCCCGACATGGTCGGCGTCGCCCCCTTGGCGATCTGCAGATAGACCGGCAGGAAGGTGACCGCGCCGAACATTGCGGCCCCCGCGATGAAGCCGATGATCGAGGTCACCCAGAAGACGTTGAGCCGGAACAGGCTGAGCGGCAGGATCGGTTCCACCGCGCGGGTCTCGGCCCAGAGGAAGATCGCGAGCGAGACCGCCGCGAGCGCCGCGAGACCGAGGATCTGGGGCGACCCCCAGGCATAGGTGCCGCCGCCGAGGCTGGTGGCCAGCGTGATCGAGGCGAGCGTGAGCGACAGCGTGGCCGCGCCGAGCCAGTCGATCTTGTGTTTCGTGCGCCGACCGGTCGGCTTGAACGACGAGGCGAAGCCGACAAGGGCCAGCGCCCCGATCGGGATATTGATGTAGAAGATCCAGTGCCAGGAGGCCTGTTCGGTGAAGAACCCGCCGATCAGCGGGCCGACCACCGAGGAGACGGAAAAGATCGAGGCGAAGACGCCCTGGATCTTGCCGCGGTCCTGGGGCGGGATCACGTCGCCGATCACCGAGAGCGCAAGCACGAAGAGCCCGCCGCCGCCGAGCCCCTGCAGCGCGCGGCTGGCGATCAGCCATTCCATCGTCTGCGCCGCGCCCGCGAGCGCCGAGCCGGCAAGGAACAGCCCGACCGAGACGAAGACCATGTTGCGCCGGCCGTAGAGGTCGCCGAGCTTGCCGTAGAGCGGCGCCGAGACGGTCGAGGCGAGGATATAGGCCGTCACCACCCAGGACAGGTGTTCCAGCCCGCCGAGATCGGCGACGATGGTCGGCAACGCCGTCGAGACGATGGTCTGGTCGAGCGAGGCGAGCAGCAGCAGCGCTGCAATCGAGCCGATCACCACGCGGATCGAACCGGAATGCGGCTGGGCGGCTTCGGAGGCGGCGGGCGCGGGCTGCGCGGGAGAGGGGGGAACTTCGGTCATGATACGGATCCTGTCGCTGAGGCCCCCTGCTATGCGGGCCGCATATATATGTCAATAGCACATAAATGTGACACGCATATAGTTGACAGGCGCATCTTTCCCCGGCACACCCTCGGCATGACCACATCATCCCCCGCCCACCCTCCTGCCGACACCGCCAAGGCTGCCCGGACCGTTCCCCCGGAAGCCCTGGCCCGGTTCCAGGCCGAAGCCCCCTCCATGCTCGCCGCGGCGGGCTTCGCCCCCGCGGCCGCCGAGGCGCTGACCGCGCTCG
>JAGRMP010000669.1:0-1122 GCA_020441225.1 Maritimibacter sp.
TGCCGTTACCGTTGCCGTTACCGTTCCCGTTTCCGTTGTCGGCGCTGTTGCCGCTGTCGTCGGGATCGTCATTGTTGTTGCCGTTGCCGTTGCCGCCGCCGTTGTTGCCGTTGCCATTCCCATTGTCGTTGCCGTTGCTGGCATTGCCGTTGGTGTCGCCCTGGCCGTTCGACCCGGAACCCCAACCGTCGCCGCCGTTCGGGTTTTCGCCCGCGTTGCCGACGCATTTGTTGTTGCCCGGGTTGCCGACGCAATCGACCTCATCTTCGCCGCCGCTCCCGCCGTCGTCGGTGCCGGTGCCCTCATCCGTCGTACCGGTCCCGCCGTCGTCCGGTTCCGAATAGCTGGCTTGCTGTTGTTCGGTGCCGTAGCCGCCGAGGATGTCTTCGACGATGCTTCTGTATTCGAGCCGGGTTTCGAGCCGCTCCGTCACCGCCATGGTGGCGGTGCTGATGTCGGTGAGGATCACCCCCGCCATCCAGACCGAACCACCGATCACCACCAGGCTTTCGATCGTGACGTTACCACCTTCGTCGCGAAGGAATTTTTTCACCGAATTCAACATGTCGCTCCCCTGAGCCTGGGTGTGTGTCTGGGAGAATCACTAGCGGCCATCTTCGGCAAAGGCGTGTCAGATCGTGAGTAACTTTCAGACAATTGAGGCGGCACTGCGGAACGCAGGACCGGCTTGGCAACAGTGCACCGCGGCGAAGCCTGAATGTTTGCACGTGTCAAACTCGTGACCCGACGCCGTTGCAGGGCTGCGGTCTGTCGCGGGGCTCATTCGAAAACACCCCCCAAGACAGACGAACGCCCGCTGGGGAGAGCGGGCGTCGCCTGAAGGTCTGTATTAAGGGTGCGGCCGGTCCATGCCCGGCGCGCGGATCCGGATCAGCCGTCGGACCGGCCGCGCGTGCCTTCACCCCAGCCGTCTTTGCCGTTCGGCTCTTCGCCGGCGTTGCCGACGCATTTGTCGTTGCCCGGGTTGCCGGCGCAGAACTCCGCATCCGCGCCGCTGCTGGCGGACCCGGACGACGGACCGTAGTCGGACAGGATATCGGAAACGATGCTGGTGTATTCCAGCCGGTGCTCGAGCCGTTCGGTCACGCCCATCGTCGCGAC
>JAGRMP010000669.1:1316-1896 GCA_020441225.1 Maritimibacter sp.
CCCCGAACTTTCGGTCAATTGGGGCAGAACTGTGCAACGGGTTTTCGACCGGCAACATTTCACGAAATTGGCGGCCCAGTGTTTCACGGTTAACGCATGGTTAAGGCGCGGTCTCGGCGGCGAATCGTTCGAAATGACGGAAGAAACTGCTTGTCCGGCCCCGTCAGGCGCCTGATTCGCCGCCGCGCTGCTTGGGCGAATTCGGCCCGTAGCCCTCGAGGATGTCGTTTATCACCGAGTTGTACTGCAGTTCATGCCCGACCCGGTCGGCCAGATCCACGGTGGCCAGACCGATGTCCGAGACCACCACCATCAGCATCCAGGTCGCCCCGCCCAGCACCACGATCGCATCGACGCTCATCGCGCCGGTTTCATTGAACAGGAAATTTTTCAGGATTTTCTTCATGTCGCCCCCGCCCAGAAGAAGTGTGTCGAAAACAAGTCTCCTGTGACAATCACAGGGCAAGTCTGGCGAGACTATGGCATTTGACGACGATTTTCGCCGCAATTGAGGCAACTTTGTGAAACCGCTCCCGGAGCGTGGACGGTCGACGGCTTCGCCCCCCGACCGTTGCCGCGG
>JAGRMP010000669.1:1960-7839 GCA_020441225.1 Maritimibacter sp.
CGGGGCCAGGATCGGGGCCGCAGGCACGCGACGATGTGCCACGCGGCCGGGTGACGTAGCGGAATGCCGCACACATCCGGCGACCGCCGCCGCCCGCACACATTGACCCCGCCGCGCGGCGTTTGCGATAACCCCGGTAACCAGAGCGGGAGAATCATGGCCGGCAGCGACGATCACGACTGGGGCCCTCTCGGCCGGCCGGTGTTCGAAGACCCCAGCGCGCGGGCCCTGTCGCGAATCGGCGTGCTCGATGTCGGGTCCAACTCGGTCCGCCTGGTGGTGTTCGACGGCGCCGCGCGCAGCCCGGCCTATTTCTTCAACGAAAAGATCCTCTGCGGGCTCGGCGCCGGGCTCGGCGCGACCGGAATGCTCAACCCCGAGGGCAAGGAACGCGCCCTGTCGGCGATCCGCCGGTTCAAACTGCTCGCCGAGGCGATGGACCTGCCGCCGCTCTCGGCGGTGGCCACCGCGGCGGTGCGCGACGCCGAGGACGGGCCTGCCTTTCGCAACCAGATCGAGGCCGAGACCGGGATCCGGCTCTATGTGATCGACGGCAAGGAGGAAGCGCGGCTCTCGGCCCAGGGCGTGCTGCTCGGCTGGCCCGGCGCCGAGGGGCTGATGTGCGATATCGGCGGTTCGTCGATGGAACTTGCCGAGATTTCCGGCGGCGAGGTCGGCAACCGGGTCACCTCCGGGCTGGGTCCGCTCAAGCTGCAGGGGCTCAACGGCGGCAAGAAGGCGCTGAAGGCCCATATCAAGGCGGTGATGGACGATCTCGCCAGGGAAATGGGCACCCAACACAAGCGGCTCTACCTGGTCGGCGGCTCCTGGCGTGCCATCGCCAAGCTCGACATGCTGAGGCGCGGCTACCCGTTGTGGGTTCTGCATGAATACCGGATGACGCCCAAGGACCTGAAAAAGACCCTGGACTGGATCGGGAAATCGGACCTGGAGGCCCTGAGGGCCGAGACCTCGACCTCGGCCGAGCGGATGTCGCTGGTGCCGGTCGCGGCGCAGGTGCTCAAGCGGCTGGTGCAGACCTTCCACCCCAAGGAGATCGCAATCTCGGCCTATGGCATCCGCGAAGGGCTGCTCTACGAGCAGATGCCGAAGCGGCTGCGCACCCGCGATCCGCTGATCGAGGCCTGCCGGTTCATCGAACAGAAGGACGCGCGGCTGCCCGGGTTCGGCGGCGAGCTGTTCGAGTTCATCCGCCCGCTCTACAACGGCGTGAGCCCGGCGCGGCTGAGGATCATCAAGGCCGCCTGCCTGCTCCACGACGTGTCCTGGCGGGCGCATCCCGATTACCGCCACGAAGAGGCCTTCCAGACCGCGACGCGCGCCAACCTTGGCGGGCTGACCCACCAGGAGCGGGTGTTTCTCGGCCTGGCGCTCCTGCACCGCTACAAGAACAATCGCGACAATTGCCATTTCCGCGACATCTTCGAGGTGCTGCCCGAGGCCGAACGCACCCGTGCCGAGGTGCTGGGCAAGGCCATGCGCTTCGGCGCGATGCTGGCGATGGAGCGGCCCGCGGAACAGGCGCAACTGTTGTGGCGGCCGAAGAAGCGCGAGCTGCACCTGACCGTGATGCCGGGCGCGACGGATCTGTTCGGCGAAGTGGCGCGCAATCGGTTCCAGGGGCTCGCCCAGGCGCTCGGCGCGGACACGGTGGTGACCCGGCGGCGGTAGGCTTTCGGAGGCCTGTTGGCCGAGATGCGCGGGTCAGAGTTCCGAGCTCAGAGATCGGTGCCAGGCGCGAGCGGCTCCTTGCGGCGGATCAGGATGTCACCATTCGGCAGCCGTTCGGGCGCCTCGTAGGCGGACAGATCGCCGAGCCAGTCGACCAGGTCGTTCCACCCCTGTTCGGCGGCTTCACCGGCGGGCTCCAGCTCGTCCATGAGACCGCGGAACAATTTCTTGAGCCCCTGCGACAGCATCTCGGCGCCCTCGGCGAGGTCGGGATTTGCCGGGCGGTCGGACCCCTCCTGCGCGGCCAGCGGCGTGGCGGCGAGGGCGAGGGCAAGGGCGAGTGTGGCGGCCAGCGCCCAGGCGCCGGGACCGCTGCGGATCTGAGTACGTGCAAACATGATCCTCATATGGGCGGCGCGGGCCCGGATGGGAAGGGTCAGAGCAGGAAGTCCACGGCGCCGAGCCCGGCAAGATCGTCGAACAGGACGGTCATCTCGGCCCGGCCGTCGCCGTCGGCGTCGATCCGCAGCTCCACCCCGTGGCGATCGACCTTGTAGCGCAATTCGGCGACGCCGGATTCGGTGAACCCGCGGGTCCCGCGCCAGGAAAAGGTCGTCTCGCCGATTGCGGACAGATCGACCGTATCGCGCCCGCGCTCGAAATCGACGATATGGTCGGGGTCTTTCTTGCGGCTGTCGCCGAGGGTTTCGAAGATGAAACTGTCCCGACCCAGCCCGCCGGCGAGCGTATCGGCGCCGAGCCCGCCGATCAGCTCGTCCGCGCCCCGGCCGCCGTCGATCATGTCCGCACCGCTGCCCCCGAGCAGGACATCGGCGCCGCCAAGGCCCGCAAGCGCATCGGCGCCGCCGCCACCGTCGATCTCGTTGCTGCCGCGGTTGCCGGTGATGGTGTTGTTGATCGCATCGGCGGTCACGGCGAGCGCGGCCCCGCCCTTGAGGGTGATGATCTCGAAGTTGACGCTGTCTTCGACATCGATCCGGGACACCAGCCGGTCCACGCCGGACCCGCCGTTCCAGGTGCCTTCGCCCGGCCTGGCCGTCGCCGCGAACCGGAGCACATCGCTGCCGGTGCCGAGGTCGATACCGGCGCCGACCTTGCCGTCGATCACGAGGGTGTCGGCGCCGTCGCCGAGCGACACCGCACCGGTGAGCCAGCCCGAGATCTCGACGGACTCGCCGCCGGTGCCGCCGATCAGGCTGCCATGGATCTCGCCGCCGACCCATGCGGTGTTGCCGCCGTCGCCGAGCAGAACGTCGCCGTGAATGACACCGTCATTCACCAGCCTGTCGTCCCCGTCGCCGAGGTCGAGCCCGGCCTCGAGGCGGCCGGAATTGGTCACCACATCGGCCTCGGCCCCGAGCGCGACGGCACCGGCGATCGTGCCGGTGTTGAAGATTTCGTCGGCCCCCGCGCCCGCCGTGACCGCGCCCTGCGTGAGACCCGAATTGTCGAACAGGTTGTCGCCGTCGCCGAGCAGGACCGCGCCCAGGAGCGTGCCGCTGTTGGCGATGCTGTCGTCATGCCCGGTCGCGTCCACAGCCACCGTCGCGCCCTGGATGAGGCCGGTGTTGACCAGCGTGAGGCGGTTTTCGAGGCTCGGGTCGTCGCTGAGCAGGATCCCGGTGCCAAAGCCGACGATGGCGCCGTGATTGGTGAGATCGAGGCTTTCGGAGGCGACCGAAACGCCCTGCAACGCGGCTTCGATCCGGCCGCTGTTGACGAAGCTGAACAGCCCCGGCGTGCCGCCGCCCGCGGCGCCCGCAACCACGATCCCGCTGCCGAGCAAGGAAGAGATCGTGCCGCTGTTGGCGACATCCGCGCCGGTGACGCCGGCCGCGTAGCGCAGCCCGGCATTGCCGCCCGAAATCACCCCGTCGTTGTCGACCACGCTGCCGCTGCGGCGGATGTCGAGCCCATAGCCGGTGAGCGATTGCACGAGGCCGGTTTCGCCCACCGTGACCGCGGCGAAGGCGGTCGCCGTCGCGGTCGTGCCGATAAGCGCCCCGGTGCCGAAGGTCACCACGTTGCCCAGCACCGTGAGCGAACAGTTCTGGTCGTGGCTGGCAAGGACCCCGGGATCGGTCGTGGCCTCGACGGTGAGGCTGACCCCGGGCATCAGGGCCGCGAAAACGGTGGGACCGAGGACGTATTGGCTGGTGAGATCGGTGCTGAGGATATCGGCGACCATGGCGCGCCTTTCAGGTCCAAACTCGCAACAATGCACGCTTCAAGATTGCATTGTTCAAAGAATAGCGCCTGAAACATGTGTCACACAACCCGTGGCGCAGTCGCAGGGCGAGAAATCCTGCGGTGGTTGCAGAACGTCGCAGTCCCGGGCCCGCCGCTAGCGCGGTTGCAAAAACGACAATTCGAGATCGAGCGACACCGGGAAATGGTCGGACGCCGTCAGCAGCGCCTCGCGCAGCTCCGGCACCCGGTAGCAGCCGGGATCGTCGAACGGATGCCAGATCCGCCAGGCGGGCGCGCCGTGCGTGCGCAGCTCGGACGAGACCATCACGTAGTCGAGCAGCGCCTGGAGATAGCGCTTTTCGGTGTGGATATAGAACCGCGCCGTGGACGGCATTGCGCCGACCCGGCGGCCGAGCGCCATGCGCGCATGGGGATCGTAGAGCGGCTCGTGGCCGTCCTCGCCGAGGACGATCTCGACCCCGGAGCGGCCGAACAGTTTCTCGTATTCGTCGAGCCCGGGACCGTCGTTGAAATCGCCCAGGACAATCAGCGGCTCGCCCTCGGCGAGGACCCGGTCGACCCGCTGGCGCAGCCAGACGCATTGGGCAAGTTGTTTCCGGCGATTCTGGATCGCGAGCCGCATCACCTCGTCGGGGGTCTTCGCCCCGATCGGCGCCTTGGACTTCGCATGCACCCCGATGAGCCGCAGCCGCGCACCGGTCTCGAGCCAGCTCAGCGCCGCCTCGAGCGGCGGCTTGGAAAAGGTGATGAGCTCGGGGTTTGCGTCGATATCGACATCGAAACGGAACACCCCGTCGAACCGCGGCGCATCGCGCGCGCCCTTTTTGCCCGTCTCCTCGCCCTGCGGATCGTGCACGGCGGCAAAGACGTCGGGGTTGTAGAGCAGCGCGATCTCCTGCTGGGTGTCGTTGCGAAACCCGAGCAGCGCGCGGCGGGCGCGGAGCCCGAAGGCATGGGCGAAGGTTTCGAGCGCGCGCACGGTCGAGCGCCGGCGGTTGTCGTCGGGAGCCTCGATCACCATCACCGCATCGGCGTCGAGCGCGGTGAAGACGATGCCCAGCGCTTCGATCTGCTGGAACCGCTTCACATCCTGCCGCGCCGACCATTCGTCGTCGTCGAGCAGGGCGCCGTCATCGTCGAACAGGGCGTTGAACCATTCGACGTTGTAGGTCGCGATCCGGGGCATGGGCGGGCCTTTCGCTGCGGCACGCGCCGAGGGTAGGCGCGGGGCGGACGGGGATCAAGCGGCGGCGCGACCGCTGTGCCCCCGGGGTCCACTCCCCTAGGGGAGTAGGGGACTACTTCCCTAGGGGAGTGGACTCTTTTCCGGCGGTCTGGCTCCATGTATTTCAAGGGAATGGCCCGGGTCTCACGTTAACGATTGGTTAACTTTTCCGCCCCCGAAGCGGGCCGACATCGCGCCGGGACCACTCCCGTCAGCTCATTCGCTCAGCACCTCGTAGCCCGTGACTCGGCCGCGCCAGTAGCTCTCGAACCCGTCCGGGTAGACATAGCCCACCTCGCCCTGCACCGGGATCCGGCGGCCGCCGATCTCGGCGTAATCGCGAAACCACCCCCGCCAGGGGAGCGACGCCACGGTGCCGTCGGCGAGCTTGGCCGGGCGGGCCTCGGCCGCCATCGTGGCGATGTCGCCGGCCGCATCGAAGCCGAACCGCACCGTGGCGGTGCCGCCCGCGGTCTCCAGCGCGGCGGTGACCCCGTCCGCCGTCTCGGTCCAGGTGATCTCGCGGTTGGTCAGGATCGCATCGGGCGCCCAGGGCAGCTCGGCGAGATAGCGTTGCGCCTCGCCCAGCGTCGCCTCGGGCCCGGCGTCGCGCCCGATCCGCACCGCGCCGAGCGCGCGGATCTCGAGCCGCCCGTCGCCATCGACATAGCGGTCGATCACCCGCACCAAGGGCAGCGGACCCGCGCGCATCTCGGCGACCCAGGCAAAG
>JAGRMP010000118.1 GCA_020441225.1 Maritimibacter sp.
CTGGTTTTCCACACAAACCGGGAACGGCGTTTAGGGGTGGGGGTGGGGGTGGGGCAGCGGCACAGGCCCGACCATGGGGCGCGAGCGCCGCGCGGACTGCGGAAATCAGGAGCGGGCGTGATCTCGCCGGCAGATCGCCCCGAACCACGGCTGGAAACTGCCGTGGCAAGCACTGGCTGATCAAAGGCTCGGGGATATCGACCTCGTCCAGAGCGGCAGACACCCTGTTCACCTGGTTGCAGGTCGCCTCGATCACCAGCGGATGCGCACCGCAGACCGAGGTGATGCCCCCGCGGGCGCCGCTGTTGTGCCGCGCGAGGCGGTCGAGCAGGGTTTGGACCTCTGGTATCATCACGCGCCCAACATCACGACCTTGCTGAGATGTCGCGGCTTGGTGGTGTCGATATCATGAGCCGCGGCGCAGGTTTCGCCGCGCAATTGCAGCACAGGCAAGACCTCGGCGCCGACCAGGTCGCCCTCGCTTGCCACATCGAACGGGCATCGCCGGGGCCGCCGAGACCGAGCACCCATGCCCCCTTGGCCTGGAGCCCGACAACCAACGCGGCCCCGTCATCGCGCGCGGCCCGACATCAGGACCATCGGCCGGAGATCGCGGGAGGGGCGCCGCTCTGTCCAGTCGATCGCGCGTGATGGCGGGGCGTGTTTCCCGTGACACGCTTGAAGGCCGTTCTGAACGCGCTTTCCGAGTCATAACCCAAGGCATGGGCGATCGCGCCGACGGGCTCTCCAAGCTCCAGACTGCGTCCGGCGAGGAGCATGCGCCACTTGGTGAGATACCCGATCGGACTTTCGCCGACCAACTGTCGGAATCGCGCTGCAAAACCGGCGCGCGACATGCCCGCCTCGGCGGCGAGCGTGCTCACCGTCCAACGCCGTGACGGCTCCCGATGGATCGCCTTGATCGCCGCCCCGACCCGTCGGTCGGAGAGCGCAAACAGCCAGCCAACGCCTGTGTTCTCCCGCAGATATCGTCTGAGAGCCTGGATGAAGATCATGGTCGCGAGCTGCTGGGCGATGAGCAGACCGCCCGGCGATCATGGGGGTGACCGCTCCGGGAAAACCTGCCCATGTAGCGCATCCAATATCTCGACGATGCCGACCCGGGAAAGTTGCGCCTTGATGATGCGATGGCGCCCCGCCGACCTCGGGATGATCTGGTGCAGCAGCCACATCGACAGGGGTTTTGCAGCCGCAGGGTCGGCGCGTGCGAGGCCGAACGGCTTGCGACCGGCCCCGACGAGACCCTTCAAGATCGCAGCTCCCGGGACGCCCGCGGCACCAATCGGGAAATTGCGGATCACGCATGTCCGTCGGGGTGAGTCAAGCGGGCCACGTGGCGGATCACCATGCGACCGGGCCATTTTCGTCGAAAAACCCACCCGTCGGGCCATCGTCACCGATCAGCGCCAGCCGCACCGGTGCGCGGGCCCCCTCTTCCAGGCTGCGGGTTCCGTTGAAATTGTTGAGCGCCGTGGAGGTGAAGCCCGGACAGGCTGCATTGACCTTGATCCGGGTGTCCTCAAGGGCGAGGGCAAACGCCAGCATCACCGCATGGGCCGCCGCCTTGGACACCGAGTAATTGCCAAACATCCGGCGATGGTCATTGGACGGGTCAGAGTTCAGCGTGAGCGATGCGCCTGAGCTGCCGGTGAGGACGATCCGTCCGGCCGGAGCCTCGCGAAGAAGCGGCAACATCGCCTGGGTCACGGCGATAACGCCGAAGACATTCGTGTCGAACACCTTGCGCACGTCCGAGAGGGGCGCTTCCGTGAGAAGGTTCGTCCGAACAGCCACACTGAAGGGTTGATCCGGTTGCGCGCGCGAAATGCCCGCGTTGTTCATGAGCACGTCGAGCCGTCCGAAGTCCCGGCCGATACGCTCTGCGGCAGCGTCAATGGAGGCCTGATCGGTCACGTCGAGCTGGATCGCATGGGCCATGTCCCCAATCTCCGCAGCGACGGCCCGGCCTTTCGCCAGATCGCGGGCCCCGACCAGAACGGTGAGCCCCTCGGCCGCCAGGTCCTTTGCAATCTGATATCCGATCCCCTGGTTGGCACCGGTAATGAGAGCGACACGCTGTTCGGTCATGAGACTGAGTCCTTCCAGGATATGGTCCGCCGCCCATAACCTTGGTATGAGAAGGAAGCGGAACTCTATTCCGATTAGATACGGAACATTGTTCCGTTTGACAAGAGGTGTTGTGAATGTCTGATGAAGGGTCTGACGACGCGATCAGCGGCGCGCGCGATGCGCGGCCCATCCGGGCGGATGCGAAGCGTAACGAAGGCAGGTTGATCGATGCGGCGCGCGTGGTTTTTGCCCGTGCGGGCGTCGATGCGCCGATGCGTGAGATCGCAGACGAGGCGGGCGTCGGGGTGGGCACGCTCTACCGCCGTTTTCCGCAGCGGGCGGACCTAATCGCCGCCGTCTTTCGGCTCGAAGTCGATGCCTGCGCCGAAGCGGCCAAGGCCTGCGCGCGGGACTACGGCCCCGCCGACGCGGTCGACAGATGGATGCAGAGATACGTCGATTTCATTCTCGCAAAGCGCGGTCTTGCGGCCTCGTTACATTCCGGTGGCCCGGCCTACGCCAACCTGCCCGCCTATTTCGACGCACATCTTGAACCGGCGCTGACATCGCTGCTCGATGCGGCGATCAGGGCAGGGGAAATCAGAGCGGCGATCCCGGCACGTGATCTTCTGAGAGCGGTTGCCGGCCTCTGTCTGCCATCGGGCGACGGCGACCCCGAGCAGGCAAGACGCCTCGTCAGGCTGCTTGTGCAGGGGTTGCGCTATCAGGCAGCAGCACCATCCGCGGCCGGTGAGTAAACCGGCGCGCACATGAGACCCTGGATCCGATCTCTGTAACAGCTTGATTTGGCTTGCTTAGATGCCGGAAAGGGGGGTCGGGCGGCGCCGGTTCACACCGACCTGTTCACCAGGAAATTGCCCATGCCCGCGATGAAGCCCATCTCGACAAGGCGGCGCTCCATCTCGTCGGGCGCGCGCGCTCCCTGCCCTACGAGCGAAAGCAGCCAGACGACGCGGCCCCACTGGTCCCGCCGCACCGCACCGAGGGCAACGGCGGTCTCGCCGGTTCGAGACGACGCTGGTCCAACCCCGCCCTTCAGCCTTCGGGAACCGCGAGTTGGTCCACCACCGCCGTGGCCGGCAGGTCGAGCACGGTGATCCCGAGTTCCTGCGCGAACTTCTGCTCCATCCGGGTCAACGGCCCTTCGATCAGCGCGATATGGCCCGCGCCCGACCGCTTGGCGATCTGGCGGGCGAAGATGCGCAGCATCTGGTCGTCGAAGCGGCAGCCCAGGAACAGGAACGGGCGTCCGGTGCGGCGCGTCTGCACCTCGTCGGGGATCGGCGTCTGGATGTCGATCTCGGTCAGCACCTCGACGTAATCGCTGTCCGACATGAGGTAACCGTAGCCCGCCTTGGCAAGCCCGTGCGGTTTGTAGATCAGCGTCTTCCACGCCGGATCCGCCGCGTCGATCTCCGCCCCGGACTTGTCGTAGGCCCGGTAGAAGATCTCGACCCAGGTGCCGTTGCGGCTGACGCCCAGCGACAGGCCCCAATCGCGGTCGCCGAAGGCCTTGAGCAGGGTGTCGTCATACCAGCTGTCGACCACCAGCGGCGGGGCGACACGGGCGAGCCAGTCATGCACCGGGTTCGCCTGCGCGGCCGGCGTGTCGAAGGCCTTGAGCACAAGGTGGTCGAGGGTCGCGCGGAACTTGCGGCTTTCGACGTATTGCGCGGCCTCCCACAGCTTGCCGGAGGCGCGGCGCGGCACCCGTACTTCGGCCTCGATCATCGCCGACAGGGCCTGCGGCGAGGTCGGCGCGGCGCCGCCCGAGAGCGCCGAGACGCCGGGGCCGAGGTAAGGCACGCGGGCGCCGCCCGCCACCTCGTTCATCGCCTGTTCGAGGCGGTCGAGATCTTTTCCACGATCGGGCATGGCTCAGGCCTCCGCGCCGGTCGAGACGCGCACGGCGTCGACGGTGATCGGCAGCTTGGGGTCGTCGAGGTCGGGCATGGCGAAGACCCAGCCGTTCGAGAGCCGCGCCCAGCCGCCCCAGAGCCCGGGTTTCTCGGTCTCGACGATCATCTCTTCGAGGTCCTTCTTGGGCACGTAGGCCTCCAGCCCCTTGGGCGTCTCACGGATCATGACTTTCATTCTGCGGGCTCCTTGAAGCTCTGGGGGGGACTTTGCCGGGTGACGATGTGGGATTGCAGCACCGAGGGATCGTCCGCGCGCCGATCGACGGTCTCGCCCGAGACAAGCTCGCGCTCGCGCATGCCGACGATGTTGCCGCGCTCGATGAAATCGACGGCGTAGATGTAGAATTGCTGGAGAAAGGTGCCGATGTCGCGCACGTAGCCGACGTCGCCCTTCTTCACCACCACCTCGCCGATCTCGACGCCGGCCATGGTGCCGTCGTTCTTGACGTTCTTCTTCGAGATCACGCGCTGGCCCGGCAGGTAGAGGGGATCGCGGTAGACCTCGATTTCGCGGTCGTCGGTCGACATGTCAGGCTCCTTCCATGAGCGCGGCGAGGCGCATCCGGGCGGTCTCGCCTATGAAATCTTCCGGGTCGTCGATGAGGGCGCGCAGCTCGTCGGGGCCGCCCGCCTCGGCCACCGCGTGGCGCACGCGCATGTCGGCGTCGGCCACGAACAGGGCAGGCCGGCGGCACGCGGCTTCGCGGCGCACGAGCGGGTCGGGATCGGCGCGGAACCGGTCGAGAAAGGCCGTCGCGACCCGGCCCGCGACGATCCGGCGGACCTCCGGGTCGGGGTCGTGCAGCATCGCCGGCAACAGCCCGTCGGGGGCGCGGCGAGCGACGACCTGGCGCACGTAATCGTCGGGGTCTTCGGTGAGCGGCATCAGGTATTTCGGCGCCACCCGGTTGACCACCGCGATCCGCACCCGGCGGTCGGGATCGGTGATCGCGCGCTCGGCATAGGGGCGCGGCAGCCGCATCACCGCCATCGCCCGCACGCCCGGGTCCGGGTCGTCGATCAGCTTCGGCAGACGAAACACCGAAGCCACCCGCGCGGCGTTCATCCGGGCCTCGAAATAGGGGTGGTCGAGGCCCGCGTCGGCGGCCTCCGGGTTCAGCACGAAAAACCGCTCGATCCGTTTCGCATAGCGGTCGTTGACGCAGGACCAGCCGAGCCCGCACAGGCCCTCGGCGAGCTTCGCATGGTGGGCGCAGGCGGTGCAGTCGAGCGCCCTGCCCTGCCAGTCGACCGGATCGGGGCCCCCGGGCATCCGGTCAGACCGGGATGCAGGTTTCGGGCACCGGGCAGATCTGCGCGCATTGCGGCGCGTCGAAGCTGCCCTTGCACTCGGTGCAGAGCTCCGGGTCGATGATATAGGTGTCGCTTTCGAACTGGATCGCCGCGTTCGGGCATTCGAATTCGCAGGCGCCGCAGACGGTGCAGTTGGACTGGACGATCTTGTAAGCCATGGGCCCCCTCACGCGGTCTCAAGTCCGACCGCCGGCAGCCCGCGGCGGGCGCGGTAGACGGCGGAGACGGCGGTTTCGATGTAGTCGTAGGCATAGTCCTCGATCGCGGCGATGCCGGCGGCGGCGAGGTCGTCGCGCGGGCAGTCGCCGATCTTGGCGACCAGCACCGTGTCGATGCCTTCGAGCGTCTGGATCACCAGATCGAGCTTGTCGTCCTCGCCGTAGCCGCCGACGCAGTAATTGTCGCAGCGGCGGTGGGTGACGAAGCGCACGCCGTTCGCATCGACCTCGAAGACCTGGAATTCGGTCGCATGGCCGAAGTGCTGGTTGATCCGGCCGCCGCCCTTGGTGGCGACGGCAACCAGCATCGCGCCGGCGTCGGCATCGACCGTTGCCGCGGTCTCGGCCTTGGCCTCTTCGGCGGCGGCCCGGCGTTCGCCGCGTTCCTCGGCGACCCATTCCTTGTAGGCCTCGCGCTTGGCGGGGTCGTAGGTGACCTCGTCGGGCACCAGATCCATGGTGAACTCCTGGCCCCGGTCCTCGCCGAGCAGGCCCACCGCATCGGCGCGGCACTGGCGGCAGTGCTTCATCAGGTTGGCGCCGCCCGCACAGGCGTCCTGCAGCGCTTTCAGCTCCTGCGCGTTCGGCCCGCGCTGGCCGTTCAGGCCGAAGACGGTGCCGTGTTCCGGCGCCGAGATGAGCGGCATGATGTTGTGCAGGAAGGCGCCCCGGCGCTTCACCTCCTTGTTCACCTCCAGCAGGTGCTGGTCGTTGATCCCGGGGATCATCACCGAGTTGACCTTCACCAGGATGCCGCGCGCGTGGAGCATGTCGAGCGATTGCATCTGGCGTTCGTGCAGGATGCGGCTCGCCTCGATCCCGGTGTGGCGCTTGTGGTCGTAGAAGATCCACGGGTAGATCTGCGTGCCGACCTCGGGGTCGATCATGTTGATGGTGAGCGTCACGTGGTCGATGTTCATGTCGAGGAGGTCATCGACATGGTCGGGCAGCGCGAGGCCGTTGGTCGACAGGCAGAGCTTGATGTCGGGCAGCGTCTCGGCCACCAGCCGGAAGGTCTCGCGGGTCTTGCGCCAGTCATAGGCGCTGTCGCCGGGGCCGGCGATGCCGAGCACCGAGAGCTGCGGGATCTCGTTGGCCACCGCGATCACCTTGCGCGCGGCCTGCTCCGGCGTCAGCCGTTCAGAGACCACGCCGGGACGGCTCTCGTTGGCGCAATCGTACTTGCGGTTGCAGTAGTTGCACTGGATGTTGCAGGCGGGCGCGACGGCCACGTGCATCCGCGCGAAGTAATGGTGCGCCTCTTCCGAATAGCACGGATGGTCCTTCACCTTGGCCCAGGTCTCGGGGTCCATGTCCTCGGGCGCATCCGACGACCCGCAGGAGCCCGACGAACAGAGGTCGCCTTCCAGTGTCTTCTTGAGCGTGTCGAGGGATCCGATCCCGAGGCCATCGAAAGAAACTACATTGTCGGGCATCGCGCTGTCCTCTTGTCGATCTGGTGGTCGAACGGGGATCAGCAAGAACCGGGCCAAGGCGAATAGGCGGCTTTTGTCAGGCGTTTACCGTGCGGATGCGCAGCGCGCGTTTTGTCAGACATGGGACAAACCCGACAAACCCCGGGCGGGTGCAGCGCCACGAATAACGGCGCGAAGGCTTCCCTTCGCGCCGCCCGGGCATCCGCATGCTCACGCAATCAGATCTTGCGCAGCTCGATGTCGTGCTTCTGCAGGGCATAGGCGATCTGGCGGGGCGTCATGCCCAGCAGCCGGGCCGCCTTGGCCTGCACCCAGCCGGCCTCCTCCATCGCCGCGATCAGCTCGTCCCGGGTAGTGTTCGACGACTTGCGCCGCACCACCGTCTCGCTCGTGTCGGGGTCCGTCGGCGGCGGCACCCGGCGCACGCTGGGCGTGATCACCTGCCCCGCCGCGAGCCCGCCGATCGGGGCCGATCCCTCCTGCAACCGCCAGAGCTCGGCCGACAGGCAGGAGCCCTGGTTGCAGGCAAGCTCGTCGGCCAGCACCACCTTGCCATCCGAGAGCGACGCCGCGCGGTTCACGCAGTTTTCCAGCTCGCGCACGTTGCCGGGGAATTTGCAGCGGCAGATCGTGTCGAACGCGTCGTCGGCGAAGGTCACCTGGGTGCCGTTCGAACTGTTGAACCGGTCGAGGAAGACCTGGGCGAGGGGCTTGATGTCGCCGGCCCGGCTCCGCAGCGGCGGCAGGACGATGGGGACGACGCAGATCCGGAAATAGAGGTCGGCGCGGAAATCCCCCTTGGCGACGGCGTCTTCCAGGTCGCGGTTGGTGGCGGCGACGATGCGCACGTCGACCTTGATGGTCTTGGTGCCGCCGACGCGCTCGAACTCGCCTTCCTGCAACACCCGCAGAAGCTTGGTCTGGAAGGTCGGGCTGATCTCGCCGATCTCGTCGAGGAACAGCGTGCCCCCGTCGGCCAGTTCGAACCGGCCCTTCTTGAGGGCGTTGGCGCCGGTGAAAGAGCCCTTCTCGTGACCGAACAGCTCGCTTTCGAGGAGCGTCTCGGACAGCGCTGCGCAGTTCACCCGGACGAACGGCCCCTCGGCGCGGGCGCTTTCTGTGTGCACGGCGCGGGCGAACAGCTCCTTGCCGGTGCCGCTCTCGCCGCGCAACAGAACCGGCGTCTTGGTGCCCGCCACGCGGCGCACCTGCGCGATCACGTCCGCGATCTCGGGGCTGTCGCCGACAATTCCGCTGATCTTCACCGGCTCTGGTTTCGCTTCGTATTTTTCCGTCACCGACTGGAGCAGCCTGCGCGCATCCGTCAGGGCGCGGTCGCGGTCGCGGGCGATGCGGCGGCGGAACCTGAGCGATTGTTCGAGCAGCGAGGCGCACATGGTCAGCACCCGCACGTCGATGTCGGACTTGCCCGCGAGGTCCTGTTCGTGGCTGCGAAACGCCGTCAGCACCCCGAAGACGAAATGGCTCTGTTCCGGATCGCGCAACGGAACCGCGATCATGGTCTGGCCACCCTGGTCGCGCAGCCGCACGGGCACCGCTTCGGGCCCGAATTCCTGCTCCAGATCGAAAGACACCAGCGGCACGCCCGAACGGAACACGATCCGCGCGACCTTCTGCGGCAGCACGTCGGCCGCGGGTTCATGCGGTTGGCGGGTAAAGGCGGTGGCGGCGATGAAATAGGGGTTCACGCTGCCGGTGCTCCGTCTCGCGCCGGGCTCGGCCAGGAAGGCGAGCACGCCGTGCCTGAGGTCGAGGAACGACGACAGGACATTGAGGATCTCGGGCACCTGCTCCACCGGGTCGGGGGCGGCGGCGAAGCTCTTGGCGATCTCGTAGATCGCGTCCAACGCCAGCCGTTCGAGCATCGGCCTGGAAGCGGTGCGGGGTCGTTCTGTCACATGTGCCATATCGGTCACCCGGCTCCTGAGTTGCGCATCCTCCCTGACGGCCACAGCGCCGGCCAGCTCCCCCTGGCCTGTGCCCGACCAGCGGGCGCGACTGTGTTCCTTCAGCTTATCATGCCGCGAGGGGAAAGGTCGGGGACGGGCCAATTTCCGCCCCGAAACCGGTCAAAAGCGCGTTCGGCCCGTCCGGTTGCACAAGGAAGGGGCGGTTCTGCCGCCTGAAATGCATCGAAATGACACTTCGGCGGAGAAAAAACGCCTTGTTCTCGGGAAGTTATGCCCCAACAACCTTGCGCCGCCGCTCGTAGGACGACCCGATTCCCAGCGCCGCGCGGTATTTGGCGACGGTCCGCCGCGCGATCTTGAGCCCTTTGGCAGCGGCCAGATCGACGATCGCGTCGTCGGACAGGGGCGCAGCGGGGTTCTCTTGCCCCACGGCGCGGTCGACGAAGTCCATCGCCTTGTCGCGCGAGACCGTTTCGTCGTCGCCGGCCCGGATCGCGCGGGCGAAGAACGCCTTGAGCGGCAGCGCGCGGGTGGGGGTCTGGATCATCCGGCCCGAGACCGCACGGCTGATCGTCGAGGCATGCAGACCCAATTCGCCCGCGACGTCATCGAGCGTGAGCGGGGTCAACTGCGCCGGGCCGCCTTCGAGAAACCCCGACTGGCGCGCGACCAGCACGGCCGCGGTGCGCAGGAGCGTGTCGCCGCGCCGCTCCAGCGCCAGCGCCAGCGCACGGGCCTCGGCAAGGGCCTTGCGCCGCATCGCCCGCGCTTCCTTGTCGCCGGTGCCGTTCGGCAGCCGGTCATCGCGCACGGTGATCACCGGCGAGGTGTCGCGGTTCAGCTCGACCTTCCAGCCGTCGGCCGCACGCCGGGCGATGAGGTCGGGGGGGAAGACGGGCGTCGGCACGTGATCGAAGTCGAGGCCCGGCTTGGGATTGAGGCCCTTGATCTGGGCCAGGATATCGGGAAGGTCGCCGATCTCGCAGTCGCAGAGCTCGGCGAGCTCGGCCTTGCGCCCGGCTGCGAGGAGGTCGAGATGCTTGATCAGCATTTCGACTTCCCAGGTCAGGATATCCGCCTCGCGCGCCTGGATGAGCAGGCATTCCGACAACGTGCGCGCAAACAGGCCGGCCGGTTCGAACTCCTGCAAACGGGCGAGCACCCGCTCTGCCTTCGGCTGCCCGACCCCGGCGATCACCGCGATGTTCTCGACGGCTTGCCCGAGCCATCCCGTCGGCTCCAGCGCCTCGGCGAAGCGCAGCGCAATCATCCGCTCCTTCGGATCGGTGAACGCCATTTCGATCTGATCGACGACATGCGCCATCAGGCTCGGCTTGGCCGAGGCCACCGCGGCGACCGCGTCGAAGGCCGCGCCGCCCCGCGCGACGAAAGCGCGCGGCGGGGCGTAACGCAGGTACGGATTGGCCTGGGCCTGCTCGGCCAGGTAATCGGACAGATCCGAGGTCGACATGCCGAGGATCGACAGCGAGGCCAGCATCTGGCCCCCCATCTGCATCGTTTGCCGCTGTGAAAAGGTCTGCGTCAGCTCCATCGGTCCATCCTACCCTACCGCCTGCCTGCCGGGCCGCATCCGCGCACCGACGGGCGCCCCGGACTCCGCGCTTGCGGGCAATTTCGGCACCTCGCCCCGGCTGTCGGCACGATATCGGGCAGGCTCATGTTCCACAGCGCAGCTCCCTTTCGTCGCCGGACACGGCCCTGACCGGGCGCACGGGCGCGCCGGACAGTTCGGACAGGGATTGCACCCGGCCCTCGTGCAGCGTCACCACCCGGTCGCAGAGCCGGCGCACCTCTTCCGGGGCATGGCTGATGAAGATCATCGGAATCTGCGTGCGCGCCTGCACCCTGGCGATCAGTTCGAGCGTGCGCGCCTTGAGCCCGGGATCGAGGGCCGAGACCGGCTCGTCCAGCAGCAGAAGCTCGGGCTCCGCCATCAGCGCGCGAGCGATGGCCGCGCGTTGCCGCTCGCCGCCCGACAGCCGACCGGGACGCGCCTTCAGGAGCGCCCCGAGATCCAGCGCCTCCGTGACTTCGTGCCAGAACTCCGTGCCCACGTTGCGCGCCCCGAAGGCCAGGTTGCGCCGGACGGACATGTGCGGAAACAGGAGCCCCTCCTGAAACACCACACCGATCCGCCGCTGGGCGGGGGGGACGTCGATCCGCTGGGCCGAGTTGAAGACCGGGCGTCCATTGAGCGAGATGCAGCCCCGGGTCGGACGGATATGCCCGGCGAGGCAGCCGAACAGCGTGGACTTGCCCGAGCCGGAGCGCCCGATCAGCCCGGTAATCCCCTGCGCCGGCACCGAGATCTGCACGTCGAGCCGGAAGTCGCCCAAGCGGTGGTCGAGGCGCAGATCGATCATGCCGGCGCCCCCTGCCAGGTCATCCTGCGCGACAGCGCTTCCGAGGCGATGAGCGCGGAGCCCGCGAGCAGGAGCGAGAGCAGGCACAGGCGCAGCGCCGCCTCCTCGCCGCCCGGGCTCTGCGTAACGGTGAACAGCGCGAGCGGCAGGGTCTGGGTGCGGCCCGGGATGTTGCCGGCGAGGGTGATGGTGGCGCCGAATTCGCCGACGGCCCGGGCGAAGGCGAGCGTCACGCCGGTGAGGATCCCGGGCGACATCAGCGGCAGGGTGACGGTGGCGAAGATCCGCGTCTCGGAAGCGCCGAGACTGCGCGCCGCGCGGGCGAGCCGGGGGTCCATCGCCTCGGCCGCCTGGCGAATGGCGCGCACCATGAGCGGGAAACCCACCACCGCGCAGGCGATCACCACAGCCTCGCCGGTGAATGCGATGCGCGTGCCGAAGGCGGCGAAAAGCGGCCCGCCGACGAGGCCGTTGCGGCCGAGGAGGACCAGGAGGAGGTATCCGAGCACCACCGGCGGCAACACCAGCGGCAGGTGCACGAAGGCGTTCAGCGCCGCATGTCCGGGAAAGCGCCTGGTGCCGAGCAGCCAGCCGAGCCCGATGGCGAGGGGCATCGACCAGAGCACCGCCTTGCCGGAAGAGATCAGCGAGAGCATCAGCGCGGCTTGTTCCATTTCGGTGAGATGCAGCATCACGCGCCCCCCGCCACGGGCAGGAACCCGTAACCGGCAAGGATGGCGCGGCCCGCGTCGCTTTGCAGGTAGGCGCACAACGTTTCGGCACCGTCGGCGCCCTCCCCGCCCGCGACCGGCGCCACGAGGTAGCGGATCGGCGGGTGGCTGTCGCCGGGGATCGGCCAGGCGACCTCGATCCCGCCCCTGCCGATCACGTCCGAGGCATAGACCAGGCGCAGCGCGGCCTCGCCCGACTGCACGGCGGCGACGGCCGCGAGCGTGTTGCGCATGGGCACGAAAGCGGGGGCGACGGCTTCCCACAGCCCCAGGGTTTCGAGCGCCGCCTTGCCATAGGCGCCGACCGGCGCGCTCTCGGGATCGGCCATGACGAAGTTTTCCCCGTCGATCCGCCCGGCCAAAGCCTCGGGTGTCACCGGTCCGCTGCCCTCCGGCGCGATAAGCACCAGGCTGTTCGACATCAGCACCTGCACGCTGTCCGCTTCCACCAGCCCGGCGTCGACCAGGTAGTCCATCCATTTCGGGTTCGCCGAGATGAACAGATCGGCCGGCGCGCCCTGTTCGATCTGGCGCGCGAGTGTGCCCGAGGCGCCGAAGCTCGTCACCGCCTCCACCCCGCTCGCCGCAATCGCCGCCGCGACCGCACCGCTCGTCGAGGCGGCGGCGAGCACGGTGGTTTCGGCCCGGGCGCCGGAGGCGATCAGCAGGGCAAGGATCAGGGCGCGGATCATGGCGGCTCCTTCAGGCCAGGACCGGTGCGGCCGCATCGACGCTCCAGCGGATCTCGCCGGTGGCCTCGCAGACCCGTCGGCAGGTGCCGCAGCCCTGGCAGGTGACGGGCGAGAAGGCGACGCGCTCGGCCGCGTCGAAGGTAAAGCACGACCCCGGGCAGATCCGGGTCAGCGCCTTCAAAGCAGCGCTGTCGGTCGTGCGGGGGACGAGCCGGATCACCAGCGCGTGGTCGCGCGGACCGGAGGGCGGATATGCGAGGGCGGCCAGCATCATTTCGCGGAGAGCGTCAGCGCGTCGAGGCCGATGAACGACCCGTTGAACCGCGGGTCCTGGTCGCGCAGGACCTTGAACACCTTTTCCTTGAGCGGGGTGCTCTCGACGAAATCGGTATAAGCGCGCTTGAGGGCCGCGCGCGCCGCGACGAAAGTCTCATCTTCGCTGAGCCCGTCGGCGTCGATGTCCCGCAGATAGGTGCCGAACCGTTTCATGATGTGCAGCCGCGAAACCCGCAGGGTCCCTTCCTCGAAGGGCAGCAGCAGGTAGGTGAAGATGTCTTCGGCCGACGACAGCCGACCGATGTGGTCGAGCACGCCGAATTCCTCGAAGTCCTTGGGCATTGGGGTCTCCTTCAGTTGGGCAGGCGATGGCCCGGGTTCGTGTGGGTGCAGACTTCGGTAGACTGCACATCGCGGCGGGGTTTCGGCGCTCCGGCCGGGCGTTCCAGCGCGTCGCGCGCGGCGAGGCGGGCTTCGAGGAAGGCGACGCGATCGGCGAGGCGGGCGAGCGCGCGGCCGACCGGGTCGGGCATCAAATGGTGGTTGAGGTCGACACGGTAGGGATCGTTCCCCGGCGCCCGGTCGGTCTGCACGATGCGGGCCGGGATGCCGACGACGGTGGCCTCGGGCGGCACCTGTTCGACCACCACCGAATTGGCGCCGACCCGCGCGCCCGCGCCCACGGTGATCGGGCCGAGGATCTTGGCCCCCGCCCCCACCATGACGTTGTCGCCCAGCGTCGGGTGGCGCTTGCCGGGGGACCAGGACACGCCGCCGAGGGTGACGCCGTGGTAGAGCGTCACGTCGCAGCCGATCTCGGCGGTCTCGCCGATCACCACGCCCGCGCCGTGGTCGATGAAGAAGCCCGGACCGATCCGGGCACCCGGGTGGATGTCGATCCCTGTCGCCATGCGCGCAAGGTAGGAGAGCAGCCGCGCCGTGCCCTTCCAGCCGCGCGACCAGAGCCGGTGGGCAACACGATGCGTGGCAATGGCGTGGAGGCCGGGATAGGTGAGCGCGGTCTCGAACGTGCCGCGCGCCGCCGGGTCGCGGTCACGGATCGCGGCGAAATCGGTGGCGATCAGGGTGCGGAGCCTCATGTGTTCGCCTCCAGACGAGTAAGACGCGCGACCATGCGGGCCAGGTCGTCGGCGCCCGCGTTGCGCTTGGCGCGGATCGCATGGGCGCGCAGAAGCGGTTTCAGCGCCGCGACCACGGCATCGTCCGTCGGCAGCCCGGCGGCGGCGAGCGCCGCGCGCAATCCGGTCGCGCCGGAATGCTTGCCGATGACGATCTGACGCGCCCGGCCGAAGCGCTCCGGCGCGCAGCGTGGATCTTCGTAGGTTTCAGCGTTCTTCAGGAGCGCATCCACGTGGATGCCCGCTTCATGCGAGAACACCAGATCGCCCGAGATCGGTTTCGACGGCGGCAGCGCCCGGCCGCTCGCCCTGGCGACCACGGCCGACAGCGCGGGAAGGGCGGTGAGGTCGAGCCCGGTGGCGATGCCCCCCGCCTCCAAAGCCGCGCCGACCTCTTCCAGCGCGGCGTTGCCGGCGCGTTCGCCGAGCCCGTTCACGGTGACCGAGAGGTGGGTCGCGCCTGCGTGCGCCGCCATCATCGTGTTGGCGGTCGCCATGCCGAAATCGTTGTGCGCGTGGATCTCGATGGGCAGGCCGATGCGCGGGCGCAGCTCGGCGACGAGCCGGTAGGCCGACATCGGATCGAGGATGCCGAGTGTGTCGGCGAGCCTGAGCCGGATCGCCCCGGCCGCCTCGGCGACGCGGGCGAGATCGACCAGGAAATCGGGATCGGCGCGGCTCGCATCCTCGGCCCCCACCGAGACCGCAAACCCCCGGTCCCGCGCGCAGGTCACCAGCGCGGCGGTCTCGCTCAGTGCCCAATCGCGGGTCTCGCCGAACTTTCCGTGAAGCTGCCGGTCCGACGAGGGCACGGCAAAATGCACCCGCCGCACCCCGGTCTTCATCGCCATGTCGAGATCGGCGAGCTTGAGGCGGCACCAGACCACCGGGGTGGCCCGGCTGAGCTCGGCCGCGAGCGCCCTGATGTCGGCGACCTCGTCCCAGCCCATCGCCGGGATGCCCAGCTCCAGCTCCGCCACGCCCGCCGCGTCGAGCGCCCGGGCAATGGCGCGTTTCTCGGCCAGCGAAAACGCGACACCGGCGGTCTGTTCGCCGTCGCGCAACGTGGTGTCGCAGATGGCGATGCGGGCGGGCACGGGCAGCGGGCGGAGCATCATCGCGGGGCCTCAGGCGTATTCGGGGTTGAAGGCGTCGGGCGCGGCTCCGTTTTCGGACCAGAACGGCGACATCGCCCTCAGCCCCTCGATGATGCCGGGCATCACCTCGAGCACATGGTCGATCTCGTCATCCGTGGTCTCGGGGCTGAGCGAGAAGCGGATCGCGCCGTGGGCGGCGGTGAAGGGGATCTGCATCGCCCGCAGCACGTGGCTGGGCTCCAGCGAGCCCGAGGTACAGGCCGAGCCCGAAGAGGCGGCGATACCCGCGTGGTTGAGCTTGAGCAGGATCGCCTCGCCCTCGATGAACTCGAAGGCCACGTTGGCGGTGTTGGGCAGGCGGTCGCGGGTGTCGCCGGTCACGAAGCAATGGCCGATGCGCTGGATCAGCCCCTGTTCCAGCCGGTCGCG
>JAGRMP010000670.1 GCA_020441225.1 Maritimibacter sp.
TATTTGAGGAAAGATGAAGCCCACGTTGTGGGGAAGCCCGACGGCGGACCGCATGTTTCATCCGGCATGGGCCAGAAACGCGAACGGGCGCCCGAAGGCGCCCGTTTCGTTTTTGGAGCGGGCGATGAGATTCGAACTCACGACCCTTACCTTGGCAAGGTAATGCTCTACCCCTGAGCTACGCCCGCGTCCTTGGGTGAGGGGGAGATATGAAATCCCGCCGGGGGCTGCAAGAGGAAATTTTGCAGCTGCCGCAGTTTTCTTGGGCGGCCGTGCGGCCGGCCCCGCGTGGCGCAGTCAGCCGTCGTCGCGGCCGGCCGAGCTTTGCGCGATTTCGAAGTCTTCGGTATGCACCACGACCTCGGCGCCGAGCAGAACCAGCCCGTAGGCACCGGGCTCGCGGGTGGAGGCATGTTCGTCATCGCCAACGAGGTCCATCGGCATCTGGTGGGCGGTGCTCTTGAAGACCGTGTAGCTGTGGCCGCGCACGCTGCCCGAGATCGTGCGGTGGATATGGCCGATGAGCAGGTGGCGGACCTGGGGGTGGTCGTCGAGGATTGCAAGGAGCCTGCCCGGGTCGCGCAGGGCGTAGGCGTCCATCGCCGGAAAGCCGGTCGGCGCGACCGGGTGGTGCAGGGCGAGGAGGGTCGGGCGGTCGCGGCCCGCCTCGAGCTGGCGGCGCAGCCAGTCGAGCCGCGCCGGGCACAGCCGGCCGGCATGGTTGCGCGCGCCGTAGGGCGGCCCGTCGAGCGTGTCGAGCGCGATCAGCCGCCAGCGTCCGAGCTCTGTCACGCTCTGGACGAAACCCGCCGGGTCGACCGGCGCCTGCGGGAAGACGGCGCGGAAGGCCTCGCGCCGGTCGTGGTTGCCCAGCAGGTAGGTGACCGGCACCCGCTGGTCGGCCAGCAGATCGCGCAGCCGGGCGTATTCCTCGGGGGCGCCGTGGTGAGCGA
Organism: Maritimibacter sp.; assembly: GCA_020441225.1. The sequence continues at coordinate 954 of JAGRMP010000670.1, forward strand.
GGTCGCCGAGAAACAGGATGCGGTCGAGATCGGGATGGACCCGCGCGCAATGGTCGAGCGCCAGCCGGACCCGCTCGACCGGGTCGATACCGATGATCCGGCGACCCTCGGGGACGAGATGGATGTCGGACAGGACCTGGATCTTGTGCATGTCGCGTCTTTCGCGGCGGTGGGGGACGGTGGGCGGCGCCGGAGCCGCCCGGCGCGACACTGGCCGTGCCGGGGGTTGCGGTCAAGCCGCCCTGCGGTCAACCTGCCGCAGTGCAATTCGCCGCAGACCTCCTAGATCGAGGGCAACACGGACAACCGGGGCGGTGGCCCCCGCAAGAGACGGACCGGCAGATGACTCATATCATGATCCTTGGCTCGGGCTTCGGCGCCCTCACCGCGGTGCGGGAGATCCGCAAGAAGAAGCTCGCGGCCGACATCACCGTCGTGTCGCCGACCAATCATCTCACCTATCTTCCGAGCCTGATCTGGATGCCCTCCGGCATCCGCAAGGCGTCCGACATCGACGTCGATCTCTCGCGGTTCTTCGCCCGTGAGCGGGTCACCTGGCACCAGGGCAAGGTCGCCGCGGTCCGCGACGGCGGGCGGACGGTCGAGACCGAGGCGGGCGCGGTGCTGACCAACGATTACCTCGTGATCGCGACCGGCGGGCGCTATCTCAAGAAGCTGCCCGGTCTCGCCGAGCACGCTCTGATCCCCTGCGAAGGCGTCGCGATGGGGCAGCGGATCCACGACCGGATCGCCGGGATGGCGGGCGGCACCATCGCGCTCGGCTTCGGCACCAACCCCAAGGAGCCGCAGGCGGTGCGCGGCGGGCCGATGTTCGAGTTCCTCTTCGGGATCGACACGATGCTGCGCCGGCAGGGGCGGCGCGACAAGTTCAAGCTGGTGTTCTTCAACGGCGCCGAACGGCCCGGCCAGCGGCTCGGCGAGAAATCGGTCGACCGGCTCTTGGGCGAGATGAAAAAGCGCGACATCGACGTGCGGATCGGCGCGAAACCGACGCAGATGGCGGCCGACAAGGTGGTGACCGAACGCGAGGAAATCGCGACCGATCTGATCCTGTTCATGCCGGGCCTGACCGGGCCGCTCTGGCTCGACAACACCGAACTGCCGCGCTCCGAGGGCGGTTTCGTCAAGGCGGATGCGAAATGCCGGGTGGTCGGCGAGGGTTGGGCCGGGACCTATGTGGTCGGCGATACCGGCTCCTATCCGGGGCCGGATTGGCTTGCGAAACAGGCGCACCAGGCCGATCTGCAGGCCGAGGCGGCGGTGGCCAATATCGCCGACGAGATGGCGGGCCGGGCGCCCGCGCATGACTTCAAGTCCGAGCTCGTCTGCATCGTCGATACCGTCGACAAGGGCATCCTGGTCTATCGCAACGAGAAGCGCTCGGTGATCCTGCCGCAGATGCGGGCGGCGCACTGGGCGAAGCGGTATTTCGAGGGACATTACCTCAGGGCGTATCGCCGGTAGGTTGGGCCGGGGTGAGTATTTGAACCAAGAAAAAGGGGCGCGCCGGACGGGGTGTGCGAGGTTTGTGCGAGCTCGCACACCCTGTCAGGTCTTTGATTTCATTACCGATAGCGCTAACTTGTCCTTTGCGTGGGCGCGGTCTCAGCGGCAGGTCCTGACCGGGTCGTCGCGCTTGACGGCGCAGAGCATCCGGTTGCCGCGCTCGGTCCCGTAGCTGGCGATCACGCGGGCTTCGAAATAGGCCCATTTCTGCTGGCTGTCGGCGATGGCGGCGCGCACCGCGCGGGCGAAATTGTCGTTGCCGGAAGCGCGCGGCGTGGAGCCCGCGCCGATCGCGCCGGATTTGACCTTGATCTGGCCGGTATCCTTGTTGAGCACCTCGTGACGCACCCGCCCGTCGCAGAACAGGCTTTCGGGCACGCCCTCGAAACAGCCGCTCATGAGGCCGCTCGGAAAGCCCCCGGGCGCGAAGGGATTGATGAAATCGGCGGGGCCGGGCTGGCCGAGGCCGGGCGGGTTGGCGAGGGAAAGCGCCCCGGCGGTCCGGTCGGTCCAGTTGGTATGGGCGTAGAAATCCTGCGCCGCGTGCAGCGCGAGGCCGAGCGCGTCGAGCACTTCGCATTTCGCCCGGCCCGGCCCGCCGTCGTAGACGCAGGGGATGAAGCCGGGGATCTCGGAATCCCGGACCCGGCCGTTTGCGTCGATGAGGCCCGCCGCCGCGCGCACCGCCGTCTCCAATGCGTCGAGGGTCCATTGCCGGCAGGCATAGAGGGCCGCCTGGGCCGCGCCCTCGGCCTGGGGATAGCCCGGGACCGCGAGGTAATCGCCGCCGTCGCAATGGGCCGCGGACGACGTCAGCAGCCCGCGCGCCGGGTTGTCCGGCGCTCCGACCGCGCCGAATGTGCCCGTCTTGCCCGCGATCTCGTCGAGCGTGCCCGCCTCGAAACCGAGCGGCGCAAGAGCGAGGCGGGTGATCTTTTCGTGCTCGGCATGCTGGCCGAGGCTGTTGATCGTGCCGAAGGACGCGGCCGACCAGGGCAGGGCGGTGAGCGCGAGGGCGAGGAACAGGGCGAGAGAGCCCGGGCGGCGTCGGGCGGCGTCGGCGAACATCGGAACATCCTTTGGAAAAACCGGGGGCAGGTCAGACGGGGACGCCCCGGCCTTGCAGCGGGGCGTTCGGGTCAGGCTAGGCGAAACGCGGTTCCCCGCCAATGACCAAGGTCACACCCCCCGCGATCCCGCGCCCGGGGCGGGGCGCATGCGGCTGCGGCCCGCGGGCGGGAAGCGGCTTCGAAGCCGCTTGGAAGCGATTTCGAAATCGCTTTTCAAGGCCCTTCGAAGGGCCTTTCCCGCCTCATTCGAACTCGATGAGCAGATCCTTGGCGTCGATCTGCGAGCCGGGCGTGACATGGACGGCCTTCACCACCGCATCGCGCTCGGCGTTGATCGCGGTTTCCATCTTCATCGCCTCGATGGTCAGGAGCAGATCGCCCTTGTGCACCTCCTGGCCCGCCTGCACGCCGATGGACGCGACCACGCCCGGCATCGGCGCGCCGACATGGGCGGGGTTGCCCGCTTCCGCCTTGGGGTGGGCGATCTTCTCGGCCTGGATCTTGCGGTCGGCCACCCGCACGGTCCGGGGCTGGCCGTTCAATTCGAAGAACACCTTGGCTTCGCCTTCGTCATTGGTCTCCGAGATCGCCTGGCAGCGGATCTCGAGGGTCTTGCCCGGATCGATCTCGACCGAAATCTCTTCATTCGGCTCCATGCCGTAGAAGAAGGTGCGGGTCGGGAGCGTGCGGACCGGGCCGTAGATCCTGTGCCGCTCGGCATAATCGGTGAAGACCTTGGGGTACATCAGGTAGCCGTTCAGGTCCTCGTCGTCGATCTCGACCCCGAGTTTCTCTTCGACCTCCTTGCGGGTGGCTTCGATATCGACCGGTTCGAGATGCTTGCCGGGGCGCTCGGTGTCGGGCTTTTCGCCCTTGAGCACCTTGGCGACAATCCCCTCGGGGAAGCCGCCCGGCGGCTGGCCGAGGTTGCCCTTCATCATGTCGACGACCGAGTCGGGGAACGAGACCTCGTGCGCGGGGTCTTCGACCTCGGCGCGAGTGAGGTTCTGGCTCACCATCATCAGCGCCATG
>JAGRMP010000119.1:0-1435 GCA_020441225.1 Maritimibacter sp.
GACCGGATCAGCGCCAAGATCGCCAGCGCCCTGCGCGCCCGGACCGGGGCGCCGGACGAGGCAGGGTACCAGCTTGATGCACCTGCGGGCGAACCGGTCTCGCCGGTGTCCGCCGCCATCGCCCGTGCGGCTGCGCGCGGTCACGGTGCCGCGGCCGGCGGGCTCCGCCCCGAGCCGCCGATCATGCGGCCAGAGCCGTCGTCGTCGCCGGCCGATCTCGACCCGATCTGGGACGAGGACCCAGAGGCGGATTATGTCCCCGACGAGGACGAGGCCTACGCCACCCCGTACCACGCCCAGTCGATGCACCCGCCGGCGACCCCCGAGCCAAAACGTGTGGTTCAGCACAGCACCCGCAAGGTTGCCAAATCGACCCGTGCGATCCAGGAGGCGCAACCGGCGCTCAATTTCGGCGACCATGCCCAGGTGTTCGAACTTCCGCCGCTTAGCCTGTTGGCCGATCCCGCCGCGGTGGAACGTCACCACCTGTCCGACGAGGCGCTCGAGGAAAATGCGCGGATGCTGGAAACCGTGCTCGACGATTACGGCGTGAAGGGTGAGATCGTTTCGGTCCGCCCCGGCCCGGTCGTTACGATGTACGAACTCGAGCCCGCGCCGGGCCTCAAGGCGAGCCGTGTGATCGGTCTGGCCGACGACATTGCGCGCTCGATGTCGGCGCTGTCCGCGCGGGTATCGACCGTGCCGGGGCGCAGCGTGATCGGCATCGAACTGCCCAACGCTCACCGCGAAAAGGTGGTGCTGCGCGAGATCCTTTCGGCGCGCGATTACGGCGACAGCAACATGCGGCTGCCGCTGGCCTTGGGCAAGGACATCGGCGGCGGGCCGGTCGTGGCCAACCTCGCCAAGATGCCCCACCTCCTGATCGCGGGGACCACCGGGTCGGGCAAGTCGGTCGCGATCAACACGATGATCCTGTCGCTCCTCTACCGGCTCACGCCCGAGGAATGCCGGCTCATCATGATCGATCCGAAGATGCTCGAACTCAGCGTTTATGACGGTATCCCGCACCTGCTGTCGCCGGTGGTGACAGACCCGAAAAAGGCAGTTGTGGCGCTCAAATGGGTCGTTGGCGAGATGGAAGAGCGCTACCGCAAGATGTCAAAAATGGGCGTGCGCAACATCGAGGGTTACAACGGGCGCGTCAAAGAGGCGATGGACAAGGGCGAGATGTTCAAACGCACCGTCCAGACCGGCTTCGACGACGAAACCGGCGAACCGGTATTCGAAACGGAAGAATTCGCGCCCGAAAAGCTGCCCTATATCGTGGTCGTGGTCGATGAGATGGCCGACCTCATGATGGTCGCGGGCAAGGAGATCGAGGCAGCGATCCAGCGGCTGGCGCAGATGGCGCGGGCTTCGGGCATCCACCTCATCATGGCCACGCAGCGGCCCTCGGTCGATGTCATCACCGGCA
>JAGRMP010000119.1:1521-7414 GCA_020441225.1 Maritimibacter sp.
AGCTCCTCGGCATGGGCGACATGCTGCACATGGCCGGCGGCGGGCGCATCGTGCGTGTCCACGGGCCGTTCGTTTCCGACGAGGAGGTCGAAGAGATCGTCTCCTATCTCAAGAGCTTCGGGGTGCCGGAATACGTCTCCGGCGTGGTCGAAGGGCCCGACGACGACAAGGCGGCGGACATCGACGCGGTCCTGGGTCTCGATACCGGCGGCAACACCAATGGTGAAGATGCGCTCTACGACCAGGCGGTCGCGATCGTCATCAAGGACCGCAAATGCTCCACCTCTTACATCCAGCGCAAGCTCGGCATCGNNTCGGCTACAACAAGGCCGCGCGCCTGGTGGAGCGGATGGAGGACGAGAACCTCGTGAGCGCCTCGAACCACGTCGGCAAGCGCGAGATCCTGGTGCCGGAGCAGGTGTAAAACCAAGGCCCGGGCTTGCCGCACCAGGCCCGGACCCGGCGTGATATCGCCTAACGCGGGTCACATGCGCGACAACAGGCGCGGACAGGCTGGACTTGTCCGCTCCGATTCCCAAGTAAGGGCCCATGACCATGCCCCGTACCTTCCTCGCCGCGATCCTGTTGGCGCTCACAGCTCTTCCGGCGATGGCGCAGCAGCTCTCGCTGAACGGGATCTCGCGCTATCTCAACAGCCTCACCACGCTCGAGGCGGAATTTACCCAGATCAATGCCGACCAGACGATCTCGACCGGCGTCATCAAGATCCAGCGTCCGGGCCGGGCGCGGTTCGAGTACAACCCGCCGGACGAGACGCTGGTGATCGCGGGCGGCCAGCAGCTCGCCGTGTTCGACGCCAAGTCCAACACCGGACCGGAGCAATATCCGCTCAGGGAAACGCCGCTTAACCTGATCCTTGCGCGCACGGTCGATCTCAGCCGCTCGGGCATGGTGGTGGGCCACGACTATGACGGCACCGCCACGACAGTCACGGCGCAGGATCCGGACCACCCTGAGTACGGCAACATCCGGCTGATGTTCACCGGCAATCCCGTGGAGCTGCGGCAGTGGGTCATCACCGATGGGTCGGGGGCCGAAACAGCGGTGATCCTCGGCGATGTGCGAACCGGGATGAGCTACCCGACCTCAACCTTCTCGATCAACGCAGAAGTCTCAAAACGCGAACGTTAGGCTCTGTTAACGCCCTGGCCGTTACCGCCCGCGCCGGCTGCCGGACGACCTGGCGTTGAACCCGGGCGGCCGTTTCGCGACCCAGGCTGCGAATTTCGCCAAATGCGGATGTGCGCGCAACGCCTTGGGCGTGTTGTAGTCCCGGGCAAGCTCGGTCTCGGTCAGCGTCGCGTGGATCTCCTTGTGGCAGATCTGGTGCAGCAGCACCGTCTCACCGCCTTTACCACCCCGGAGCTTCGGGATCAGGTGGTGACGGCTCTGCGGCACGTCCGGCGGGATCGGACGACCGCAGAGCGCGCAAACCGGTACCGCTTCCTCCATCCTGTCCCCTTGCCTGACACCCGCTTCTTTGCGACAGGGTAGGCGGCGTTGGGCCGGGTGAAAACGGGAAACGGAACATGGACGAGTTGGTTGGTCAGGTTTGGGTCTATATCGAGCCGGGGTACGAGATCGCCCGGCAATGGCTGACATCGCCGGCGGCGTGGTCGCAGTTCGCGCTCCTGGTGGTCGCCTATCTCGCTGCTGTCTTTGCCGCGAAACGGCTCGGGCCGGTGCTAACCCGGCTGATTTCTCCGCCCGAGGAGCAGGTGCATATCCTCGCCCGTTCCCGCCGCTTCGTGCTGATCTTCCTGCCCCTGCTGCTGCCGCTGCTCGCCTACGGCTTCACCGCGCTCGGCGAACAGGTGACGCGCTCGCTGTTCGGCTCGGGCGCCGTCATCGCCTTCGGCAAGCGGGTGTTCCTGTTCCTCGCCGTTCGGATCCTGGTGAAAGACATCATCTCCGACCCGTTCCTGCGCCTCATCGGCCGCTACGTGCTGGTGCCGGTGGCCGCGCTCTATGCGCTGGGCCTGCTCGACCCGGCGCTGGTCTGGCTTGAGGGCCTGACCGTCTCGATGGGCAATATCTCCTTTTCGGTCCTGTCGATCCTGCGCGGGTTGATCGCGGGCTCGATCCTGTTCTGGCTGGGCCGCTGGTCCAACGACCAGACCGCCGTCTTCATCAACGGCCAGCAGGAGCTGCGCCCCGCAACCCGGACGCTGGCGGTCAAAACCGCCGAGATCGCGATCTTCGGTGCCGCCTTCCTGCTGCTCATGAACATCATGGGCATCTCGCTCACCTCGCTCGCCGTCATCGGCGGCGCGGTCGGCGTCGGCCTCGGTTTCGGGCTGCAACAGATCGCGGCCAACTTCATCTCCGGCGTCATCCTCCTGCTCGAAGGGCAGGCGACGGTCGGCGATTATGTCGAGCTCGACGGCGGCGAGGCGGGCACCATCGTCAAGATGACCGCGCGCGCGATCATCCTCGAGACCTTCGACGGCAAGTGGATCGTCGTGCCCAACGAGCATTTTATTACCACGCGGGTGGTGAACTACTCCGATTCGGGCAGCGCCAACCGCTACGAAGCGCCGTTCTCGGTCTCCTACGACACCGACATCAACGCCGTCCCCGCGATCATCGAGGCGGCTGTCGCTCGGCTCGATTTCGTGCTCGAAAAGCCGGACGGGCCGGATTGCGAGCTGGCGGGCTTCGGCGATTCGGGCATCGATTTCGTCTGCGAATTCTGGGTGAACGGCATCGACGACGGCCGCCACAAGTACACTTCGCAGGTGATGTTCGCGATCTGGAATGCGCTGAAAGAGGCCGGGATCGAGATCCCCTATCCGCACCGCGTGGTCGAGCTTCGGGGCGTGCCTGCGCCGTGACGCAGGCGCTGGTCATCGGGGCCGGGCCGGCGGGGCTGATGGCGGCGCAGGAGTTGGCGCAGTCCGGCCACGCCGTGGTGGTCGCCGAAGCCAAGCCCTCGGTCGGGCGCAAGCTTTTGATGGCGGGCAAGTCGGGGCTGAACCTCACCAAGGACGAGCCGCCCGAGGCCTTTCTCGCCGCCTATTCCGGCAGTGCCGCCGGGCTGGTGCAGGACGCGGTGCGCGTTTTCGGACCGTCAGAGATCCAGGACTGGGCGCGCGGGCTTGGGCAGGAAGTGTTCACCGGCTCCTCTCGACGGGTCTTCCCCAAGCGGATGAAGGCCTCGCCGCTGCTGCGCGCCTGGCTCGGCGAGATCGCCGCGCTCGGGATCGAGATCCGCACCCGCTGGCGCTGGGCCGGGTTCGAAGGTGACGGGTTTGCCTTTGACACACCCGAAGGGCGGCAGGTGTTGCAGCCGGGCGTGACCGTCCTGGCGCTGGGCGGGGCGAGTTGGGCAAGGTTAGGCTCTGATGGCGCTTGGGCACCCTGGCTTGCAGACAAAGGCGTCGCGATCACACCCTTTGCGCCGGCCAACGCGGGGCTGTCGGTTGCCTGGTCCGACCATATGCAAAAGCATTTCGGCGCGCCGGTGAAGGTCGCGCGGCTCACCGCGGGCGACACCACCGTGCGCGGCGAATTCGTGATCTCGGCGCGTGGGCTCGAAGGCAGCGCAATCTATACAGTGTCCAAGTCGCTGCGGGAGGGGGCGGCGCTCACGCTCGATCTCTGCCCCGACTGGACACGCGACGAGGTCGCGGCGCGGCTCGCGAAACCGCGGGGCAAGGCCACCGTCAGCGCCCATCTGCGCAAGGCGCTGCGGCTCGATCCCGCCCGGCTCGCGCTGTTGCAGGAGTTTGGCCGTCCCCTGCCGGACGGGGCGGATCTGGCTGGATTAGTCAAACATCTGCCCGTCACACACGCCGGTTTGCGTCCGCTCGACGAGGCGATCTCGACCGCGGGCGGTGTCGCCGCCGAGGCGCTCGACGGCTTCATGCTGCGCGCGCTCCCGGGCGTGTTCGCGGCTGGGGAAATGCTGGATTGGGAGGCGCCCACGGGCGGCTATCTGCTCACGGGCTGTCTCGCCACGGGCCGGGCCGCCGGGCAGGCGGCAGCGGCTTACCCGCGCGGCATGTAGGCAAGCCGGATCAGCGTCCGTTCCATAAGCGCGGTGTTCGGTGTCGGCGCCGAGGAGCGCAGCTGCAGATCGGTGTCGATCAGCATTTCGAGCGCCTGTTCCAGCCGCGCCGCGCCCCAGTTCTGCGCCTGGCGAATCATCCGGTCGCGCGATTTGAAATGCACCCGCGCCCGCGCGATTCCCTTTGCCGGGCCTTCCGGATCGGAGGCGGCGAGGTGCAGGGTGCGAAAGTGCCGCGTCGCGGCGATGCAGAGCGTGACCGGAAGCGTGCCCTGGGCCTCCAACCGGTGCAGGAGCGGCCCGAGCTCGGCGTAGCGCCCCTCGGCCGTCGCGTGCAGCACGTCATCGGTCTCGGCTTCCGTGGAGGCCGGCGCGCAGGCATCGACATCCGCCGGCGTGACCGGCGTGGCATCGCCCAACTTGTAAAGCGAGAGCTTCTCGATCGTCTGGCGGAAATCGCCCGGGTCGAGCGCCCGCGACAGCGCCGCGATCTCGGTCATCGCCTCGGGCGAGATCTGCGCGAGCCCGGCCTTGCCCAGCGCCGCCTCGATCTCGGCGCGCGAGGGCGGATCGTCGTAGATCCCGGCGGCATAGGCGTTTCTGTGTCCCTCGAAATAGCTGCGCAGCTTGGAGCGCGGGGTGAGGTTGCCCGCCGTCACCACCACGGTCGCATCGCCCTCGGCCCAATCGTCCAGCGCGGCGGTGATGGTCTTGGCGAGCCCGTCGGCGGCGTCTTCGACAAAGGCGACGCGGGGACCGGGGAAAAATCCCTGCGCCTTGATCGCATCCGCGAGCAGCGCCGGGTCCTTGCGCAGATCGCTTGCAGGGATGCGGGTGAGGCGCATTTCGGCCTCGCCCTCGGGGCCCACGAGATTCGCGATCAGCTCCTGGCGCTTGAGCGCCACCCGCATCGCGTCGGCCCCGAAAATCAGCACCCCCGCGCGGCCGGTCTCGGGCTTGGCAAAGAACCGAGGCGCATCGCGGGGGGAGAGCTTCATCAGGCGACCACGTTGACGATGCGGCCGGGCACGACGATGACCTTCTTCGGCGCCGCGCCGTCGAGCGCGCGTTTCACGCCCTCGGTGGCGAGCGCCAGTTTCTCGATCTCGGCCTTGTCCATGTCCTTGGGCACCGTGATCTCGTCGCGGCGCTTGCCGTTCACCTGGATCGGCAGGGTCACGCTGTCGTCCACCAGCATCGCCGGGTCGGCCACCGGCCAGGGCGCGTTGGCCACCAGCCCTTCACCGCCCAGCCGCTCCCAGATCTCTTCGGCGAGATGCGGGGTCATCGGGCTCATGAGTTGCGCCATGACCCTCATGGCCTGTTTCTTCGCGGCAGCACCCGCGGGCGATTTCGCCAGCGTGTTGGTGAAAGCATAGAGCCGCGCGATCGAGGTGTTGAACAAAAACCCGTCGATCCCCTTCGACACCGCGTCGATGGTCTTGTGCATCTCGCGCAGGAGCGCGTCGTCGTCCTGTCCTTCACCGGTCGCCTCCGCGATCTCGTCGGCCATCCGCCAGACCCGGCCCAGGTGCTTCGACGCGGCTTCGGCGCCCGAGGCGGTCCATTCCACGTCGCGTTCGGGGGGCGAATCGGACATCACGAACCAGCGCGCGGTATCGGCGCCGTAGGTGGCGACGATGTTCACCGGGTCGACCACGTTGTTCTTGGACTTCGACATCTTGGCCGAGGGAATCACCTCGACCGGGGTGCCGTCATCCTTGAGAAAGGCGCCGTCGTCGCGCAGCTCGACCTCTTCGGGGTAGTGATAAACCGGACGGCCGTCCTGCCCACGCCGGGTTCGGTAGATCGCATGCGTGACCATGCCCTGGGTAAAGAGCGCGTTGAACGGTTCCTTGCACT
>JAGRMP010000671.1 GCA_020441225.1 Maritimibacter sp.
CGGTTTTTCCTTCAAGTCTTTTCATTTCGGGTGTCCTTGTTGGCCCTCGGGCCGTCTTCAAATTTCGCGACCGCAGCGCATCACTTCCAGGCTTTCGGCCCCCGCGACCCTTCGCGATGCTGACCCTTGCCGGGCCGCCCCGGCGGCGACATCATCGCCATCGCGCCGCGGATGCAGGCGAGCGGGTAGCCTTGGGTCTTCAGCGCGCTCTCGGTGCGCCACCGCAGGATTTCGTCGATCAGCCGCGCCTTGGTCCCGGCATGCGCGGGATCGTCCCACAGGTTGTCGAGCTCCTGCGGGTCGGCGGCGAGATCGAAGAGTTGGCCCTCGTCCGCATCGACGAAGTGCACGAGCTTGAGGTCGCCCTCGCGCACCATGGTCACCATGCGCGTGCCTTCGAGCAGCGCGTCGTTGGAATGCTCGCAGAACACCCGCGGACGCTGCTCCGCCTCGCCGCGCATGAGCGGCGTAAGCGAACGGGCCTCCATCCACTCGGGCAGGTCGACTTCGGCCATTTCGAGGATCGTCGGGCCGAAATCGAACAGCGACACCAAAGCGTCGATGCGCTGCCCCGGGACGACCCCGGGGCCCGCGGCGATGGCCGGGACGTGGACGGTGCTCTCATACATGTTCCACTTCTGCGAATGGCCGTGGTCGGTGAGGCAATCGCCGTGGTCGGAGGTGAAGATCACCACCGTTTCGTCGAGCACGCCGCGCGCCTCGAGCGCATCGAGGATCTCGCCCACCTGGTCGTCGATCATCGTCACGTTGGCGTAGTAGTGCCGTCGCTGCCGGTCGGCCTGCTCGGGGCTCGGATGGGTCAGGTGCACGATCCCGTCGGCGTCGTCGTCGAGATGATGCTGGCGCAGCATCTGGTAGGCCTTGGGCTGCTCCCCGATGTCGTCGGCCGGGATCGGTGGAGGAAGCGCGCGCCCCTCGTATTTGTCGAGGTATTCCTGCGTCGGATCGTAGGGCGGATGCGGTCCCGGGATGCCGATCTGCAGGAAGAACGGCTCCTCGCCCGGGTATCGTTCGATCCACCATTTCGCCATCTGCGGCACCAGAACGTCCGGGTGCAGGATCTCTTCGTCCTCCCAGACCCAGGCCCCGAGCAGGTTCTCGTAGCCCTGCCGCCCCCGCTGTGTCACACGGCTCGGCTTTTCCTTGCCGCGGGCGAAATAGGCCTTGTCCCAGTTGTCGAGGTAGAACGGCAGCGAGGGGTGGTCGCGGTCCTTGTTCTCGGTCACGTGGCGCTCATGGAAGCCGAAGGCGCCCTCCACCGGCCAGGTGTGCATCTTGCCGACGTTGACCGTGCGGTAGCCCGCCTCGGCCAGGTCCTTCACCCAGCAATAGCTCCACTCCTCGTCGTTGCGAAACACGCCGTTGGTATGCGGGTAGGTGCCGGTGAAGAGCGAGGCGCGCGACGGGGCGCAGGAGGGCGAGGTGATATACATCTTCTCGAACCGCGCGCCTCGGGCGGCGAGGCGGTCGAGATTGGGCGTGATCATGTGGTCGAACCCGTTGGCCCGGATCGTGTCGTAGCGCTGCTGGTCGGTGATGATGAAGACGATGTTCGGCCGCTTGCCCTTGTTCAAACCCATTGGGATCACCCTTTCACGGCACCGCCCATCGACTGGACGATGTATTTGTTGGCGAAGACGATCACCGGCACCGTCGGCAATGTGAGCACTATGCTGGCGATGGCGATGCTGCCCCAGTCGACGCTGGCATAGGAGACGAAGTTCATGATCGCAACCGGCGCGGTCACCGTGTTGGACCGGGTGATGATGAGGGCGAAGAAGAAATCGTTCCAGGAAAGCAGGAAGGCCAGCACCGAGGTCGCGACGAGCCCGGGGCGGGCGGCCGGGATCACCACCCGGCGCAGGGTCTGCCCCATCGTGGCGCCGTCGAGCAGCGAGGCCTCGATGAGCTCGTCGGGGATCTGGCTGAGCGACGTCCACGAAGACCAGACCACCAGCGGCAGGGTCAGCACCATGTAGGCGCCGATGAGGCCCCACCAGGTGTCGAGAAAGCCGATGTTGAGATAGAGGATGAACAGCGGGATGACAAAGCCCACGGGAGGCGCCATCCTGAGCAGAAGCAGCGCCCAGGAGGCGAGGAACTTCCGGCTTGAGCGGCCCTTGGCGAGCGCGAAGCCGCCGGGCACGCCGATCACCACGGCCAGAGCCGTCGAGACGCTGGCGGTGATGAAGGAATTGAGCAGCGCCTTCGGGAAGCCGGAATCCGCGAGCTTGCCGATGTTGGCGAGCGTCAGGTCCGTTGGGCTCTCCCAGATCGGTTCGAACAGGCGGTTCTCGGGCCTCAGCGCCAGGATGAACGACCAGATGATCGGAAGGAGGGCGAAGAACAGGAAGCCCAGCATCATCGTCACGCCGGCGGCCTGTTTCCACGAGAAGGCGGACTTCGATTTGGCTTTACGCATTGGACAGCCTCGCGTTCATGCGCGCCACCCAGAAGCTGATGATCGCGGCGAAGATGAACAGGAAAACGGCAATCGCCGCCCCGTAGGAGACCTTGGAGTTCTGGAAGGTCTGGATGAAGGCATAGAAGTTGGTGGCCTGCGTGGCCCGGCCGGGTCCGCCGTTGGTCATCACGTAGATCAGCGGGAAATGCTTGATCGTCTCGATGAAGCGGAA
>JAGRMP010000672.1 GCA_020441225.1 Maritimibacter sp.
TCGACCCTGCCGACGACCTCGAGCCTGCGGGCGCTGCGCCAGGCGGCGCCGGCGCGGGACGGGCAGGGGGCGGGTCGTCGACCTTATCTCGGGCTTGCGCCGGTGACCTTCCGGGACTTCGCCGCGATCCCGGCGCTCAGCAGCGGTCGGAAGGATCTCGAGCATACGGCAGACGAGGTGCGGTTCATCTCCGGCGTCCTGGCCGCGGGCCCCGATGGCGCCGTGACCGGCGCCGGGGCGAGCGAGGCCTGGCTTCGCTCGGCGGATCTGTCGCGCTACGACGTGATCAGCTTCGCGACCCATGCGCTGTTGTCGCGGGAGGCCGAGGCGCTCACCGGCGGCACGCTGACGGAGCCCGCGCTGCTCTTGCACCCGGGTGACGGGCAGGACGGCTTCCTGACCGCATCGGAAGCGGCGAGCCTGCGCCTCGACGCAGACTGGGTGCTGCTCTCGGCCTGCAACACGGCGGCCGGCGAGGCCGAGGACGCCGAGGGCCTGTCGGGCCTGGCGCGGGCGTTCTTCTTCGCCGGCGCGAAGGCGCTGATGGTGTCGCATTGGAACGTGGACGACGCCGCGGCGATGGCGCTGATGACCGAGACGATGCAGCGCAGCGCGAACGGCCGGATGAGCCGGGCCCAGGCACTCCGCCAAGCGATGCTCACGGTGATGAACACCCCCGACCAGGACTACCGACATCCCTTCTTCTGGGCACCCTTCGTGCTCGTCGGGGAGAGTGGGCGGTGAAACGAAGTCTTTCCGAGTAGGAGAGAAAAAATGCTTAGGACCACTCTCGCGATTATTGCAATCACTATCTTGCCCACAACTGCGTCGGCCGAAAAAATATTGTTGGATACTGGCAACGGAAGCAGCATGGGCAGCAATCAGTCGTGGTTTCCTGGCCCCAACTTCGACGAAATGACCCAAGAAGAGTTCGGCGCGTTTCTTGATCGCTACCTTTTGGAAAAGAAGAAACACCCCTTTGCTGTTTACTGGCCACTGGACTTGTATGAGCCAACCCAGACGGAGGCTCGAAGCCGCGCAGCCGCTCAAAAAGGATCTCCGCCCGCAATGGATCCTTCGCCGATGTCTTTTGCCTCCCAAACCGCTCTGAAGTATCTCGACAAGGTGCTCTCTATCAGCATGCAACGGAACGGGCGCCTGAGTGGCGCATTGATGCTTGGCATCGTTCCTACTGACGGAACGAGAAGCGAGCCAGAGTATTGGGTAACCGACATCAAAGAGAACGTCACCGGGTTTTCTTTTTCTGGAACGATCCTTGGGAGAGACAAGGTATTTCATTCAAGGTTCAATTTACCTTCGGAACCCAATGCGGGGTTCTTCGGGTTCAACTACGATGACATCCGGGACTGGGGGATTGTCGGCGCAGAGCAGCGCGTCTTTGGGCGCTTCACTACGCGTGTTATGATCGAACTCATGCCGGACAAGCTTCCAGAGTCGAAGGAGGCTGATGTCTGGCGTGAAGCATTGTCGGAGGATCCACTCCCTTCAGGATGGTGAAATGCGCCTACTGTCCGCGCCATGGTACGGAAACTGAGAGTCCGTGGTCTCCGAGTCCGAAAACCCGCTAAAGCGGACCGGCAATGTCGTCATGAGTCTTGGGGTTCGATTTAGGACAGGTTCGACCCCGTGGGGAATTTATTGTTCAGCGTTGGTGCCACTAATTGCCGGTGATTGCCGTTGACGGTGGTAGCCTGCCAGACATAGTATTTTCCGATGACACCGCTCAAATGGATGGGCGGCGTTCGGGAGATCAGAAGAGGAGCGAGTTGCAATGGCCCCACAGACTTGGCATAGCATCGTGAGAAACGTTTTGTTCGGATTCGTTCTGTTTAGCGCCGCAGAGGGATCCTTTGCCGAGGGTGGAACAGGGTGGAAATATGAGGGCGGCAGTGCTTCCGTTGAATCAATTGCGTTTTTCTTTTCCCCGGTTGGCGAACAGGGGTTGGGGCAAAACCAAAGTAGCGGCGATGCAAGGCTGGAGATTATTTGCGCGATGGAGCCGTCGCAAGAGGGCGTCAAGAATCCAGCGGTTCAAGCTGAGGGAAACAGTTTTTTCCGGATCCACTTGATGGATAATCGCGGACTTATCCGTCCGTTCCCGTCTCCGGATGGACATCTGGATGATATGGCTTTCCTGTTGATTCTGAATAACAATGAAAATCTCAAGCATTTTCCTCACGTTTCGGAGGAGCCCGAAAATATCGTGGTCGTTCGGGCCGTCTTGGTTGATGGTGGTGGTGCCAGCATATCTGACCATGCTGCCGAGGCATACTATTACTCTCCATTTCTGTTTGAGGCGAACCCCGACTATCTACGGGCGTTCTTCAATGAGAAAATCAATGGTGGTTTCATGGTTTATGTCACGGATCAAAGCAATCAGTCTGGTGATGGTAAACTTGATGTCGAAGCCGGCACCAAATTCTGGTTCCCAACGACTGGAGCCGATACAGCGATAGGGGAACTTGTCCAAAAATGCAAAACTGAGTGAGGTTTGAGCCGGGCCGGTGTATTCGGTTGTTGGCTGTCCATCTTGATGTGCTTGGCTCGCCCAACGAGACATGACCATCGGCGGGGTTGACGCAAGAAGGGGAGCGATGAGCACCCATGTTGGACTGGCGTTTGGAAGGCGTTGAGCGTACACCTCGACGTTGAGGCCATCCGGGCGAGAATTCTTGGGGTGTGTGTTCCAAGTTTCTGCGAGACAAGCGAAGGGACGGTTGCAGTCGTGCGAGACCAGCTTTTCGTTCCGAGCGCACAGGTGCAAAACGACCTTGATGCGATTTCCGAAGCTCATCGGCTTTCACGTATCGAACGTGACAAGCTCGCTCGGATCGTGATAGGGGCAATTCCGGGCAATCGCGACCGCCCTTTGCATGCGTTGGCTCGCGCACTTCAGCGGCATGCTGACAGAGTTGGGCGGGCCGGCGAGGTCGATTTGTTCGGTCTGCTCGCCGATGCGGCCTGTGGGCGGACGGGTTACGGGCTCTCACGCCTGTCGGTCGCACTCCTCGATTTCCTCGCTACGATGGACGGCTACCAGCATTTCGATTCAATTGCAGATGCCGTTGCGGCGATAACCGCAGAAGGGGCTGGGGAGGACGGGTTCGCCCGGGGGCGCAGCCTGCTCAGCGCCAGCCTGCATAGATATAGGGTCGACCACATGCCCTACGAAACGCGCCGTCAGGCGTTCACCGAGATTCATCGATGGGTTGCGTCGGATCGGGCAGGAGCTCAGATCCCGGGGGATGGCGATGCGATCGCGTTCTGGGCGGAAATGGCGGAGGATGGGGCATGGACAACCTACGTCGCGACACTCGCTGCGTTCGACGATTTTCGCGAGGCGAGGACACTACGCACGAGTGCCTCGGCCGTATCGCTCGATGCGCTGGCGGAAGCCGGGTTTGATGCAGCAATTGGGATGGGCGACGAAACCGGGAGGGAGAACGCCAGTTTCGATGAAGCCATCGAGAGCGTAGCGACTGCCAAGATCAAGGTGTTGAAAGGGGTGGAAGTTACGTCTCTCAAGCGCGTAGCGGCGGTGTCGCAGGCGATGACGCATTGGCCGCGTTGCGGCGTCGCCGCCCTCACTTTCGGACCGGTCCAGAATGTCCTCGTGCAACTCAAACGAGACCATGCCGCGCCGGAAAAGCTTGCGGAAGTGGCAGCTTGTCTGGACTTCACTGACTACGACTCGCAGATTTCGGAGCTGACCAGGTTGGCAAGGTCGTGCCGGGACGTGATGTCGCTTTATGCAAAGCTCGCGGCCGATGCCGGATTGATCGACGGAACCGGTCCTGCGGCGTCCACACTGGATGCAGACACAGAGAAACGGATCATCCAGTTGTTGCGGAGAAGGAGTTTCGCAGAGTTGACGTCTGAAGAGCTGTTGGAGCGGCTTGGCGAGGTTGTGCCGGGCCTGGTGGATATCGAAGCGCAACTCGCGGCTTTGTTGCGCGGTCTTGCCGCCTGGCCCGAAACGGCCCGTCGAGAGGCGATGGCGGCGGACCGAGCGGCTTTTGCCAACACTTTTTCGCGCCTGTATGTATTCTCCGGAGGCTGACGGATGGCTGACCAGGACTTCGAAGCACATCTACGAGACTACGCAGCGTTGCAGGAGGCGAGGGCGCTGTCGGAACGACGTGAGACCCACGCAGAGGCCACGGGCCATACGATTCCTGCATCGCGTATCATCGCTTATGCGCGGCGCGCGGATGCCGTGGCCGATTTCGCCGTTGAACGCGCCTTGCGGGAACAACCTTCACTTCGTCGAATACACGACAAAGCCCTCGTGGCTCATGCTGTCGCACATTCCCCACGGGCTATCGCAGCAGCTGGCGCGACGCAGGTTTCCCGCATGGTAGGGGCGCATCGTGTGGAGCTGATCGAAGAGGCTGGCGGCGCCTACCTGGTGATCCATCTTGGGTCCGGGACCGCTTCGGTCGACACCATCGAGGTGCGAACGCCTGATGGCAGTGGTGGACGGGTGAAACTTGGAAGCCCGATGCGCGGCATCATCCAGCATCGGCTCGATCCGGATAAATCAGAGCAGGCCGCGATCCTCACGGCGTTGGTTCGGCCCGACGCGGCCATCTATTTCATGTGATGGTGAGAGAGTGCGGCTGTCGGTGATCATTCCAACGACGGACGGTCCGGCACGGGTCCTGGGGATCACCGCACTGCATCGGCTTCCGCTGAGCCGTGTCGTGACGGAAGACGATTTCGTCCCGGATCCCGCCATGACGGAACGCTACCAGGCCCTGACGGATCCAGGCGGGCCCCTGCGGGGCCTCACCGGAGACATATCGGCCCAGTTCGAGCTCTGTCTTGACCGCCTGCCGGAAATGGGGCGTTCCTGGGAACTTCCGGTCGCGATAGCGCATTGGGCCATCGCCCAGGGTCATGAACTCGTGACAACCGGTGCCCAAATCGTGGTCTGGGCAACCGGCGTGGTGAGACCCGATCGGGGGATACTACCGGAGGAATACTATCTCGACGAGAAGCTCGAGAGCACGCGGGCCGCGCTCGAGGCGGCAGATGGGGCATCGAGAATTCTGTTCCTGCCCCATGCCGATGACCTGTTCGTTGCCAAGACGCTGGCGAAGTTCGGCACCGCGCGCGTTTTTGCGATCGACAGTGTGGAAAGCGCCTTGCGTACCCTCGCTGCCGAGATGTCGACCGGAGCGAATGATCCCGCGCTTTTGCCGACCGAGACGGCGGAGGTGGTGGTGAGGACGGGAAGGCCGGGCCTGGCGCGGAAAGTTGCCGCAGGGGTCGGGGTCGCGGCGGTGGTCGGTCTCGGTGCGGTTCTGGGCATCCCCAATTCGGGCGAGAAGCCCCCGGACGCGCCGGTGTCGATCATCGGCAACGGCCCTCCTTCTGGCGTTGCCGTTAAAGGAGGCGACCAGGACGTGAGTCCCGTGCCGGAAGCGGGCGGTGGCGAAGGAGTGCCCCAGTCGGTGCCGCCGCCCACGCTTCCCGCGACGACTTCGGTCCCCGCGGGACCGGTCCCTGAAGATCCTGACTTGGCAGTTCAACCTGAAACGGAAGTGTCAAGAACGGCAGATGAACCACCAGCAGTAGTTGTATCGGACGGCACATTGGTCCTGGTCGAGCACCGCGTGCCGCCGGGGCACGTTTGCGGCGAAGTCGCTTTCGACATCAGTTTAGCGGAACGGATCACGCGCAACGCCGTGGACACCGTCTTTCCGCCCAGTGATCCGAACGGGTTGTGCGCGATATCCTTCGAATGGGCAGATGCCCCAAGCGGTACCAGGCTTGACCCGTCGCCGGGTTTCCTGAAGCACGTGATGGCCCAAGATGTCCCCAACGTCATCAGGCTCGCCCCCCCCGTTGGCGCGGAGTTCGTTTTCAGGAGCGGCACGCTCCCGCCCCTTGACTATCAGATCGTCGTGTCCCCGGGCGATGGCAGTGCCCCGATCACCTACACTCACAGCCTGCACCAACCCTGAGTTCGGTCTTTTTTCCCTTCCCAACCCAAAACGCTCCTGGTCCGTCCACACCAAAGGCAGAAGCGCTGCCGCGCTTGCAACCGATTGGAGGATACCATGAGACGAATGCACGAAACGATGGCCGCTGTCCTGCTGTTGTGCGGGCTCGGCGCGGCCGGTCAAGCCGTCGCGGACGGCGGCACCTTGACCACCACTGTTCTGAGGCCCGAGACGACCGCAGGGGGCGAAATCGTCTACAGAATGGACGTGCCCGGGCAAGTTACATTGGTGCTGCCAAGCGGCGAAACGGTCTCGGTCTCGGCGCCGAGTGCCAAGCCGGCCGAGATGATGTATCGGGGGATTTCTCTCGCCCCCCTCATCCGGCAGGGCGAGATCGATGACTTCGGTGGGCCGTTCTTCTGGCCGAGTCCGATGGTCGGCTTGCCCGGCGAAAGGTACCCCGGATACATCGTGGACAGCTCGGCCGGATGCGCCGAGACTTGCAGGTGACCAGGCGAACACAAAAGGAGAATAACGATGAAAAGCGCAATCCTTCTTGGACTTGTTTTCACGGTTTCGGGTGCGGTCTCCGGTTTCGCCGGAGATTTGACTGATGACCAGATGACCAGCATCATCCGCTCGCTCGCGCCGACGGTTTCGGCCCCGGTGGTCGCTGGCACTCCTCCGCCGCCGACGGCAGTGAAAGTGACGGTGAAACAGACGGTGATCGTCATCGACGCCGCACATTCGCTGGATTTCGAGGTATATTTCCCGTTCGACAGCGCAGAGCTTACACCGAAGGCGCGGGATGAGCTGACCGCCTTGGGGCGGGCGCTGGCGTCCGACGAACTCCGTGATCACAGTTACCTCATTTCTGGCCATAC
The DNA here is from genome assembly GCA_020441225.1 of Maritimibacter sp. Next base: position 6,854 of record JAGRMP010000672.1, read on the forward strand.
CGACGCGAAGGGGAGCGCAGACTACAATCTGGACCTCTCGGCGCGCCGTGCGAACGCCGTTCGTGAGTTTCTCATCCGAGACTTCCCGATCGCACCCGATCGCCTGGTGGCTGCCGGTTTCGGTGAAGGCCAGCTGAAGGTGCCTGACGCACCTTACGCAGGTTTGAACCGTCGTGTTGAGGTTGCGTTGATCCTTTCTCGCGGTGATCGTTGATATTCCGGCATATCTGTCCTGACCGGCCTGGGGCGCAAGATGCCGACCCGGTCGGTCGGCAGATGAACGGTCTCGCGACGGCAGGCAGGGGGCCTTCTTCGTGCTTTCGACCCGGCCAGATCCGGATCGTGCGGCAATATTGTCGGTAGAACGGTCTTTGCGAAAACACGTTGCGGTGGCAGAGTAGGGCCGTCTGAAGGATGTGAACTTGTTCGAAACCGGTATTTGTCGGTGCGCCGAATGCAGGTTCGGCGAGGGAGCGATTTGGGGGATCGGTGCCGGCTCGATTTGCCGTGTCGACCGCATGTCCTGGCACATCCGGCCTGGAGGTCCCGTCCTCGCGATTGTCATGTCGCGGACCGTTCACGCTTTCGCCTGTTCGCGACACCACGTTCGGCCCCGTCCTTCACGTGCCAACACGCGGTCCGGAACCGCGGTTTGGCGCGGTTTCCTCGGAGCGGATCATTTGCGTGCGGCGCGCGTTCCCGGAAACGGGACAAATTGCGTGCTCTCGGCTTGGCATGTGGCGTCGCACGACGAGCCGCCATGGGACGATGGACTGACAGGCGCGGTGGGCCGGCTCCCGCGGGGCGCGAGAAAAAATGCCCGGGGTTCCCCCGAAACCGCCCTCGACCGTCCAAACAAGAGGCACAGGGGCCAAGCGCCCGGACAACCCGATCAACGAAGGAGGACAGTATGTTCCGCACTCTCGCCAAGGCCGTCGTCATCGGCGCCGCCGCTCTCTCGTTCGCGCCGCCGGTCTTCGCCGGCGATCAGCCCAACCTGCTCATCATGGGCGAAGACGCCGATCTCGACACCGTCAAGAAGGACAGCCGGATCTTCAACCGCGTCCTGCGCGAGATCATGACCGAGATCGAGGCCTACGGCTTCCAGGTCTACGACGAGACCACGGTCGTGATGCCGTTCACCGATCCGAACCGGGTTATGCGCGACGATTCCGAACTCGTTGCCGTCGCCAGCCGGGTCAAGACCCCGCCGATCGACGTGCTCACCATCTTCCAGATCTACGCCTCGATCGACGATCACGCCCTCGCGGACATCAAGGACCTGCGGGTTCGGGTCTCGGGGCGGATGCTGCACGTCGCGACCGGCAAGTCGCTCGGCAATTACGAGGTCAGCTATGCCCCCGGCGAACTGGCGCCGCTGCCGGCCAATTGCGACCGCGAATGCGTGCTGGAAACCGTGGGCGACGAGGCCAAGCGCATCGGCGCCGACGTGGGCGCGGTGCTGGCGATGAAACTCGACAAGGTCTCGCCGGCGGGGTCGGCCGATGGCGGTGGCACGGTCATCGTCCAGCCGGCGCCGGACGGCGGTTCCGCGGCGGTCGGGGCGACCTGCACCGGCCTGACCACGGCCTACGAGCTTGCGTTCCGCGGCTTCGACGCTGCCGAGCTGACCCAGATCGAGGAATACCTCGTCAGCTTCAAGGGCTACGACCGCCACCGGATGCTCCATGCCGACGCGGCCCAGACCGACTACTGGTACGAGACCTGCTCGGACGAAGCCAAACTCGGCCGCAACCTGCGCCTCCTGCCGGAGTTCATGGGTGTCGACGCCCGCCTCGAGAAGACCGGCAACACCTTCGCGGTGGAAAAGATCCGCGACCCGATCAAGCGATAACGAGTGCCCTGGTGCCCCCGGTCCCGCCAAACCGCGGGGCCGGGGTTCGGCCGGGGAAAAGGAAAATACTCGAACACGCCGAAACGATCCAAAAAGCCTGCGACCAGTCTCGGTCATGTCGTGCACCGTGGCAAAAGGCAAACAACGCGAAGAAGAACAAAAACTGGTATTAGTGGATGTGGGGCCGGAGCATTTAGGAGCCGGGAATGGAGAAGGGATCAGCATGAGAAATGTATGGTCGACAGTCAGTGGAAAACTCGAGTTGACCGCCAATTCGGTCCTTACGCTGAACACTCGCTTGGCAATCGCGATAGCGGCCGCGATTTTGCCGCCGGCAAGCGTTCAAGCGGAAGCATCACTCGGCTGGGGTCTATGGCCTGTCAAACCTGTAGCGATCTCGGTCCCCCATCTTGTCCAGGTTCAGGCACAAAGCGAAGCGGCCATGAATGCGATCCTGAGGATCCAAAGCAACCTCGCAATTCTGGGGCTCTACGATGGTCAGCTGGACGGAGTGATGGGGCCTGGAACAGTCCGCGGACTGAATGAGTTCTATGACCGCGCCGGATTGACCCGAGATTTCAATTCGCAGTCTGAGTCACATCTGGTTGCGGCAGGGCGGATCGCCCAGGCAGGCCGCCTATCTGTTGACGACGCCATAGAACGCGCGCCCGATCTCGTGCGGGCGGATGAGGCCTTCCAGAATGCCAGGCAGGCATTCCAAGGGGGCGACTATGCCCGTGCCGTGCAATACTACTCTGATATTTCCCGTGTCTACGCAGCTTTGCTCGGCCAAGAGCACGAACGTACGTTGGGTGTTCTCAGCAATATGGCGCTGAGCATGCACTTCGGGGGTGACTATTCCGACGCGGAAATGCTGCACAGGCAAATCTTGTCCGCCCGCGAGCGCACCCTCAATCCGGACGATCCGGCAATATCTGAATCACTGCACAATCTTGGGATGTCCTTGTTCTCCCTTGGCCGGTTTCCTGAGGCAGAGAGTTTCTTCCGGCGGTCGCACGCAATGATGGACAGAACTTTCGGTTCTGACGATCCAAACACGATCGCATCGCTCAGCGAACTTGCGAGTAGCATTGATGCACAGCGACGGCCAGCTGAAGCGGAACCGCTCTATCGACGTGCCATTGCCGGAAGTGAAAAAAACTATGGGCCCGACCATCCGGCGACGCTCGTTAGTGTGCATAACCTTGGAATATGTCTCGAAAGACAGGGGAAGTACGCGGAGGCGGAAATGGTTCTTCGCCGCGCCGCGGAAACCCGGACTCGCGTGCTGGGAGAAACCCACCCCGAAACACTGCGCTCATACAACGTTCTGGCAGGTGTCATGGAGAATCTCGGTCGATTTGACGAAGCGGAAACGATGTTTCGGCGTGTTCTTTCGGCGCGAGAGGAGAAGCTTGGCAGAGAACACCCCGATACACTGATCTCGCTCGGGTTTCTTGGCAATGCCTTGATGCATGCCGAACGCTATTCCGAGGCCGCCGACATCTACGCCCGCGCGCTGGGTTCATGGGAAAAAATACTGGGTCTGGAGCACCCGGACACTCTACGCACCGCGCACAATCTATTCCGGGCTCATTTGTTTGCCGGGAACGTCGAAAAGGCGGCCGCGGCGATGGTTCATGGCATCGAGATGTTGCCGGACTTCTTTGCATCGGAGGGAAATGTAGTATTCGTCGACGGCACACAGAATCTGCCAGCTGACTTGGCTCATTACCTCTATGTCCTGTCACAGGGCATTCTGGAAGGCGCCAACAACGCCGATCTCGGTTTCCAGCTTCAAGGCTGGCAAAGCTATGGGCGGATGGACGTGACATTGACGGACCTGGCAGCCCGCCTATCCGCCGCGACGGGCGAAGAGGCTGCAATGCTTCGCGCACTACAGGAAGCAAGAAATTCGATGGAGGCGGCACGTCAGCGTTTCATTTCGAGTTTCGTTTCCGCAGACGGTAGTGACGGTCGCCGCAACGATTTGACCGCAGCCCTTTCGACCGCCGAACAGCGCTATCGCGTCGTAGTTGACAAAATGGCTCGCGACTTCCCTGCCTTGTCGGACCTTCAGTTGCCCCGCTCTTTGTCTGTTCCGGAAGCGCAAAGCCTTCTGCGCCCAGGCGAAGGACTTGTTGCGTACGCGTTGGTGGACGACCGCCTCTACGCATGGTTCGTAACGCCAGACAAAGTTACGTGGTGGTATGCCGAAACGACCCCAGCGGATCTCTCGACCCGAGTTTCGCAGCTGCGCGCGGCGGCTGATTTCGAAGTCAGCCCTGCCAAACAGGTGCCAACTGAGGATTGTGCCCTACGGAGTCCGTTTTCTGGAATGGAGCGCCGCTCCTTCGATCTCTGTGCGGCGCAGAAGATGCAAGATCTATTGCTTGGGGGGTTCGATCTAACGGGCATCGAGGAGCTTATTGTTGTGCCGGACGGTCCTCTGGAGCAGTTGCCGTTCTCGCTGCTGGTGACGGGGACGGATGCCGACGGATCGCCGCACTGGTTGATAGAGGATCTTGCGGTCTCGACCCTGCCAACGACGTCCAGTCTGCGGGCATTGCGATCGGCGAAACCGGCGCGAAGCACGGCTTCAAGAGAGCGTCTGACTTATCTCGGTCTGGCGCCGGTGACGTTCGGTGATCAGGTAGACGCGTTGGCGTTGCGAAGCGGGAACTATGACCTTCCATCGACGGCGGCTGAAGTTCAATTCATATCCGCGGTTCTGTCCGCCGGGCCACAGGGCGCAGTCATTGGCCGAGCCGCGAGTGAGGCCTTTGTGCGAAAGATCGATCTGTCAAAGTATAACGTCATCAGCTTTGCCACACATGCGCTCCTGTCGCGAGAGGCCGAGAAGGTTTCGGGAGGCGTTATTAGGGAGCCGGCTTTGCTATTGCACCCGGGCGATGGTCAAGATGGCTTTCTGACCGCCACTGAGGCAGCGAGTTTGCGGCTCGATGCCGATTGGGTGCTGCTTTCGGCCTGCAATACGGCTGCCGGCGACGCGGAGGATGCAGAGGGTCTTTCGGGTCTTGCCCGTGCCTTCTTTTTTGCTGGCGCAAAGGCGCTCCTGGTTTCTCACTGGGGCGTGCAGGATGACGCGGCCATGGCGCTGATGACCGAGACGATGCAGCGCAGCGCAGACGGCCGGATGAGCCGGGCCCAGGCGCTGCGCCAGGCGATGCTCACGGTGATGAACAGCCCCGACCAAGACTACCGACATCCCTTCTTCTGGGCGCCGTTCGCGCTCGTCGGGGAGAGCCAACAGTGAAAAAATCAAGTGAAAGGAGAACCGCGATGCGCCGAACAATATTCGCCATGATTCTTGCAGCGTCCCTGCCGGCGGCGAGCGTTGCTCAGGAGGCACCTTTGTCCGATGTAAGTGTCGGCGGTTTCATAGACGCACTGATACCGAAACCTCAGATGACATTGCGCGGCGGATTGAATACGCGTGGTGTCAGCGCGACGCCGAAAATCGATATCGCCGCGGAGTTTGAATATGACTCTGCGGTGCTGAGTGAGGAAGCGAGGGGGCTTCTTGCGAACCTGGCGTTGGCGATTCAGTCGGAGGACCTTGCAGGATATCACTTCTGGTTGCGTGGTCATACGGATTCGGTCGGAACCGAGGAATACAACGAAGGCCTCTCTCTCGCACGAGCGGAATCTGTCCGGGAATTTCTCGTCCAGGAATATCGAATTTCGGCGAACCGTTTAGTGACCAGAGGCTACGGTGAATCCAGACTGCTCTACGAAGATTTGCCAGAAGACGCCCGCAACAGGCGGGTCGAGATCATGACGCTACAGTGATGGGAAAGAGAGCAATAAAGCTGAAACGCTGGAGCCTCGCTCAGAAAAGGACAAATCAAAATGTTTCTTGAAATCCGAAAGAAAGGCCTTGTCAGACTTGGAATGGGACTCGTGGCAATCACGCTTGGGCCTCCGATCGCTTTGGCAAGTGCAACGGGACCTACCGGTTTCGCCGTCGAGCCCCCACACGATCCCTCCGGCATGGTGCGAATTCAGGACGATGGCTTCGTAGAATACATGAAGCTCGTTCAGACCAGCCTGAGAACCCTGGGATTGTACGACGGCCCGATCGATGGCGTTTCTCCTGATACCGGAGCGGCCATGAGGAAATACCTTGAACTCACCGGCGCAGATGTCGATGGGCCGGTGCAGTTCGGCGGTCGGGATCAGACCGATTTGCTCAATGCGGCGGCTGCGATCTACAGAAGGGGGGACATTTCGGTAGGCGGGGCGATCGAGAAAGCGCCCCGGCTTGTCGAGGCGTGGCGTCTCCTGGATCAGGCTGACGAAATGGGCAAGGCTGGACAGAAGGAGCAGAAAGCACAATACGCAAAAATGGCTCTCCCCCTATTCACCGAAACCTTGGGCGATATGAGCGGGGAGACCAGTTGGATTCTGTCGGTCGTCGCGGATTCCACCATGGCAAACGGTGACTACACCTATGCGGAGGCGTTGTATAGACGGTTGGCGGAAGCAAACGAGCAGCTGTTCGGTTCCGACAAAGCCCAGACCTTGACTGCCATGGCAGCACTGGGTGACGCAATCGCCATGCAAGACCGGCTGGCGGACGCCGAAGTTGTCTACCGACAGGTTCTCGCCCGGATCGAAAGACAGGATACCCTATTTGCTTCCGTAACCCAGAACCTCGCCTTCGTGGTGCACAGCCAGGGGCGGACCAACGAGGCGAAGGCGCTGATGTCTGATTTGAAAGACTAATCGACCCGGCGACGACAGCGGAGGCGAAACCAGTCTTGTGTCTGATGACCTGGATTGATGTGGAAAGGTGAATCCGAATGGGGAACACAAGTTGGTCAATGGCGCGTGCATTTTGCATGCTCTCCATCGTCGTTTTGGTAGCGGCGCCGGCCGCGCGCGCCGGTGGTCGGTTGGCGTACGATTTCGAGGGCGTGCTTCGACAATGGCCGCTCGCCCCTCACAAGGCGCAATCCATCGTTCCCGTCCAGGACCGGGGCGCGACCGACTACGCTCGGTGGCTGCAACAGGACCTTGCGACGCTCGGTTTCTACCAGGGCGCGATCGATGGGATTGCCGGGGACGCGACCACTGATGCGTTGGTGCGGTTCTACCGGGCATCGCCACTCACCAGTGGCGATTTTGACACCTACGAACGCGACGTTCTGCGCAAGGCGGCAATGCTTTTTGAAACCGGACGCCATTCCTTGGCGGCGGCGCTCGCGAAGGCCCCCGAACTCGTCGCGGCCTGGGGGCTGCGAGAAAGGGCGCTCGCGGCCAATGACGCGGGGGATATCGATACGGCCGTGGATCTCGAAATGCAGGAGTTCACCGCAATGTCGGGACTGCTGGGAGGGGACCACCCGACGACTTTGGAGGTGCAGAGAAACCTCGACGGTTTTGCGTTGATGTTGATCATGCGCGGTTCACAGGCGTTGGACGCGGGCGAAAACGCGGAAGCGGAGGCGCTGTACCGGAAATCGCTGGAGATTTCGAAGCACATGCGTGCGGATTCGCCCCATGAACTGGCGTACGGCGCTTTGCAGGGAATAGCGATCAGCCTGTTCTACCAGAAAAAGCTGGTTGCGGCGGAGGACTATTATGAGCGGGCCTGGAAGGTTGCGGCACAGATGTTCGGACCGGATGATCCAACGACGCTGGATGCCCTGACGTTTTTCGCCAACGATGTCTTCGACCAGGGGCGGTATTCTGATGCTGAAGGTCTCTATCGGGATCTTCTGGATGCCAAAATTCGCACGAAGGGTGGAAATGACCTTGAAACCTTGGAGGCAATGTCGTTCGTGGCAAAATGCGTTGTGTTTCAAGGACGCTACGCGGAGGCAGAGGCGCTGTATCGCCAAGACATCGCGGGAAGAAGACTGATTCAAGATGCCCTTGATCCGGGCATGCTTGCCGCACAGCACAACTTGGCCAATGCGATCCTTGGCCAGGGGAGATTCGCGGAGGCTGAGACGCTTTTTAGGAGGGTGGCTGAGGCGAGAAAAACTGTTTCAGGCAACGATCACCCGGAGACGCTGAAGTCTCTGGCCGGCCTGGCTTCGGCTCTTGAAGAGCAAGGTCGTTATGAGTTGGCAGAGGAAATTAACCGAGAGGTTCTGGAAAGCAGAATACGCCTCTTGGGAAATGAGAATATTGATACGTCTGCTTCACTTCACAATCTTGCGAACACGGTGTTTGATCAGAGGCGCTACTCAGAGGCAGAACAGCTATATCGGAGGGCTGTTGATGTCCGAAATATAATTCTGGGACCGTTGCATCCGGAGACGTTGGAATCCATGCAGAGTCTGGCGAACTGTTTGTCTGCTCAAGGAAAGAAACAAGAAGCTGAGTCACGTTTTCGGGAAATCCTCGTCGCCAAGCAACAAGCATTGGGTTTTGATCACCCATCAACGTTGTTGACATTGGGGAACTTGGCGAGCGTGGTTTCCGTTATGGAAAATGCATTCGAAGCTTCCGCGCTCTGGCGTCGGGCGCTTGAAGGTTATTCGAAAACGCTCGGTGAGGGCCACCCGAGAACCCTGTCAGCGCTCGACCGCCTGGCAATTGAAGAGGCCAACACCGGACGCTATCGCGATGCGTTCACCACCTGGCAGCGCGGCTTTGCGGCTGCCCCAGCCTTCTTCGCGGCGGACTATGGCGGGTCCGCCGGAAGTAGGAATGCTATGTTTCCATTGAGCGTGCCGGCGTTTCTCGAGGCGGCGTCCTGGGTGTCTTCGTCCGAGCGGGGCATTGCAGCGCGCTCATTCGAAGCCCAGGGCTGGCTGACGTTTG
>JAGRMP010000673.1 GCA_020441225.1 Maritimibacter sp.
TTCCTGCGCCGCTGCTTCTTCCACTTCATCAAGTTCCCGGACGAGGAGACGATGCAGGACATCATCGATGTCCACTACCCGGGCATCAAGAAGAAGCTGGTCGGCGATGCGCTGACGACCTTCTATGCGATGCGCGAACTGCCGGGCGTGAAGAAGAAGCCGTCGACCAGCGAGCTGCTCGACTGGCTGAAACTCCTGATGAACGAGGACATCGACCTCGAAACGCTGAAGGAGAAGGACCCGGACCGGCTGACCCCGCCCCTGCACGGCGCGCTCCTCAAGAACGAGCAGGACATCGCCCTGTTCGAACGCCTCGCCTTCCTGGCCCGCGGCGAGCGCTGAGGCCCACCGGGCGCCGCCTACGCTGCAACCCGGACGGCCCGAAAGGCCGGACGAGCCCCCCCGCCTACTGGATCGTGTATGTCGCCGTGTCGCCGCTGATGGTGAAGTTCTGGACGCATTCCCAGTTGCTGCCGTCGATAATCATCCAGCGGTGCCCGACCCGGGTATAGGTCGAATACCTCCCGCCCGGCGGGATCTCCTCCGGGTAGACGCCGACGAAACCGCCGAGGTTGATCCAGGCCGGCCAGACCATTTCCGCGCGCGTATTGACGAAGGTCACCTTCTTCATCTCTTCGCCGCGCGGCGAGGCGCCGGGGTAGAAGTTGCGGCAGGTCGGATCCATGTTCCCCACTTCCATGATCTCCTGCGCGGCGACGTGCGCCGGCTGGAAGACCAGGCCGAAGGCCAGAAGTGACAGGATCGCCCGCATCGTTACTCCCCCGCATGACGACCGGCGCTATGCAGTGCGCGGCGGTCGCGAATCCCTGGTGAAATCGCCGGCGCGGCCGCCGACGGTGCCGAAATGTAGCAGAGACAGCGAAACGTGCAACGTCAGGTGCGGCCGGCGACCGTCCAGGACCGTCATGAGGTTCGAAATGTGGTCTCCAGCTTGAGAACAATGGCGAACATCGCCTCATTCTTGCCATATTTCGACTCGGGACTTGTGGGGATAATACAAGAACCCCACGACATGTTGCGGCACGTTTGTTCTCGGATCGCAAACAGCCTGTTTTTCGCCACAATTCGAACATTTTCCATCTTTTAACGAATCGGAATGCGGCATAGGCCTGTCCGGGCCTGGGGGGGCAACAAGGGTATGAGCGGAGTGCATGGGGATCACGTCCGACATAACCGTCCGTTCGTTGACGCGAACAGACGAGTCCCACTGGCGGCGCCTGTGGTCGGCCTATCTTCGGTTCTACGGAACGGAAGTCGCGGAAGAGGTGTATCAAACCACCTTTTCCCGCCTTCTCGATCCGGCGGAACCTCAGTGGGGGCTGATGGCCGATCATGACGGCGCGCCGGTGGGGCTCGTCCACTACATCTTCCACCGTCACAACTGGAAGATCGAAGACGCCTGCTACCTGCAGGATCTTTATGCCGACGAAGCCGCACGGGGGCGCGGCGTCGGGCGCGCGTTGATCGAGGCCGTCTATGCGGCCGCGGACGCGAAAGGGGCGCCCGGGGTCTACTGGTTGACGCAGGAGTTCAACCACGAGGCGCGTCGGCTTTACGACAGGGTTGGGGAACCGACGCCGTTCATCAAGTATCAGCGGGGGCAGATACAGTGAACATTGCGAGAGTGTTGATCGTGGGGGCGATCACGGTCCTGGGGCTGGCAAGCTGCGGGGCGAACAGGCCGGGGGGCGTGGAACTCGTCCCGAGCGTGGCTTCACGAAGCCAGGCTCTGCCCACCGACCTGCCGCCGATGAAAGCGTTTGCCGGCTCCAGGACAGACCAGCCGACACGGCCGAACAGCGAGATAGCGGGCGACTTCCTCGACCTCGCCTTTGAACTCGAATCGGGGCGTACCCTGCCGGTGCTGTCGCGGTTCGAGGGGCCTGTCACGCTGGCGCTCCGGGGGGAGGCGCCGGCGTCGATGCGGGCCGATCTCGACAGGCTGATCGGGCGGCTCAGAAGCGAGGCGGGGATCGACATCCGTGTGGGGACGGATGGGCGCCCCGCCTCGACAAAACCCGCCTCGATAACCGTCGAAGTGATCCGCAAACGCGAGCTGCAGCGGGTGGTGCCGAATGCCGCCTGTTTCGTCGCGCCCAACGTCTCGTCCTGGGCCGAATACAAGCGCGCCCGCTATGCCGACCGCAGCGACTGGACCCGGCTAACCAGCCGCGAGCAGATGGCCGTCTTCCTGCCCGGCGACGTCAGCCCCCAGGAAATGCGCGACTGCCTGCACGAGGAGATCGCCCAGGCGCTCGGGCCCGTGAACGACCTCTACCGGCTGCCCGACAGCGTCTTCAACGACGACAATTTCCACACCGTGCTGACCGGCTTCGACATGCTGATCCTGCGCGCCTTCTACGCGCCGGAGCTCGCCTCGGGCATGACCCGGTCCGAGGTGGCGGCCCGCCTGCCCGGCCTGCTCGCGCGGCTCAATCCGGCCGGCGGCACCGGCATGCCGCGGGCCGGCACACCGACGCCCCCGGCATGGAAGACCGCGATCGAAACCGCGCTCTCCGGCGCCGGCGCGCCGCCCGACCGGCGCGACGCGGCGACCCGCGCGGTCGAGGTCGCGCGGAACGAGGGTTGGCACGACACCCGTCTCGCCTTTTCGCTGTTCGCGCTTGGTCGGCTGAACCTCGGGGTCAACTCGGACCTCGCCCTCACCGCCTTTCGCGAGGCCGAGCGGATCTATGCCGCGGTGCCGGCGACGCGGCTTCAGGCGGCTCATATGGGCGTGCAACTCGCCGCACATGCGCTCTCCATGGGGAATGCCGAGACCGCCATTGCCATCGCAGACAGCCACATGGCCCCGGTAAAGCAGGCCGAAAACGCAGCCCTGCTGGCAACGCTTCTGATGATAAAGGCCGAAGCGCTCGACCTCCGGGGCCGCGACGCTGAGGCGCAGTTGGTGCGCCTCGACAGTCTTGGCTGGGCACGTTATGGCTTCGGCTCGGATGCCGAGGTCGGCGCGCGGCTCGCAGAGATCGCCGCCATCGCGCCTCGGGTAAGAAGCTGAAGGGAGCGCCGTGACGCGCTCCGCGTACCGGAGCAGAAGCGTCATGATCGTCGCGGCCTTTGCCTTTGCCGGCGCCCTGATCGGCGGCGTCACCGCCAAACGGCGCGGTGGCCGCGGCCTCGACATCGCCCAATACGCAGGATCCTACGCCCTCGCCTTCGGGATCGTCGGATTGTTTATCACCGTCTTCCTGATGCGGGGCTAGGATGCGGACTCATAATG
>JAGRMP010000674.1 GCA_020441225.1 Maritimibacter sp.
CCTTGGTGGTCTGCCAGCCGAAGGGAATCACCTCGACCGGCAGCGGAAACGCCCCCAGGTGCTCGACCCGTTTCGACGGATCGGCGATCACCACCATCGTGTCCGAGGCCGTGGCGACGATCTTTTCCTGCAGATGCGCGCCGCCGCCGCCCTTGATCAGGTTGAGCTCGCTGTCGAACTCGTCGGTGCCGTCGATGGTGATGTCGAGCCAGCGCGCCTCGTCGAGGCTGACCACGTGGATGCCGACCTGTGCCGCAAGCTCCGCGGTGCGCCGCGAGGTCGGCACGCCGATGATGCTCAGCCCCTCCTCGCGCACCCGCTCGCCCAGCGCGCGCACCATCCAGGCGGCGGTCGAACCGGTGCCGAGGCCGACACGCATCTTGTCCTCGATGAAGTCCACCGAGCGTTTCGCCGCCACGAATTTCGCGGTGTCGATGGGGGAAAGATTGCCGGCCATCCCTGTCTCCCTGATCCGATGCCTGTCCGGCGCCGGTTATAAGGGGGATGGAGGCCGCAGGCGAGGGGCAATTCGGCGCGGCCGAAGGCGACGCCTGCGCCACCGAAGCCCGCCGGAACCCCGCCTGGGACCGTGTCAGGACCGGCCCGGGATCCGCTCCACGCCCCATCGGGGGGCATCGGCGCCGCGCCTTTGGCCACTCACCGCCGCAACCGCGCGGCGCAGCCCACCGTCACACCGGGCCGGTCAGCGCCTCGACCGCGTCGGTCACCTCGGGCAGCGTGACCCGCCCGTCGCCGTCGAGATCGAACAGCAGGATCGAGCGGATCCGGTCGACCTTGACCGCGTCGATCTCTTCGAGCGCCACCCGGCTGGCATGCGCCCGCATCTCGTCGAGATCGACCCGCCCGTCCGGCGCGCCCCCGGCGGTATCGGCACTGCGGAAGGCCAGGTACAGCCGCCCCCTCGACGTGGCCGCTTCGGCCGCGATCAGCACGTTGATTTCCGCCTCGGTCACCACCCCGTCGTCGTCGAGATCGGCGAGCAGGAACCGGCGGATCTCGCGGGCACGGATCTGGGCCCGGCCCATGGCGATATAGCGGTCGATCCCTTCGGGACCGAGCGCACCCGCGGTGCCGAAGCCGTAGATCATGTCCGCCGCCATCTCGATGAAGGCGCGCGGCGACCGGCGCAGTTCTTCGAGCTTGCGCTCCGGCAGATCGGCCAGCATCGACGCGGTCTCGTCCCGAAGCGCCGCCATGCCCTCCGCGAGCCCGGCGCCGTCGTCGCGCCCCGCGGCCGCCGGCTGGGCCAGCGTCGCGACCAGAACCGCGGCGATCACCGGAAATACACGCATCTTGCCCTCCTGCGCAGGTTGCTTTCCCCAAGTCTGCCGAAACGGGGTTAACAAAGACTTGCGAAAGCCGGGTGTTCGGGGCTTTTCTCGGCCATGCTGCGCCTCCATTACGCCCCCGACAATGCCTCGCTGATCCTGCGCATCGCCCTCGAAGAGCTCGGCCTGCCCTATGAAACCCGTCTCGTCGACCGCCAGACCGAGGCGCAGAAAAGTGCCGCCTACCGGGCATTGAACCCGATGGGCCTGATCCCGGTGCTGGAGACGCCCGAGGGGCCGATCTTCGAGACGGCGGCGATTCTCCTCTGGCTCAGCGAGACCGAAGGCCGCCTCGCCCCGCCCCCCTGCGCGCCCGGGCGCGGCGCCTTCCTCGCCTGGCTGTTTGCGCTCTCGAACGGGCTGCACACCGATCTCAGGCGGATGTTCTACACCGCGCGCTACGCCGGCGACGCCCCCGCCGCCGTCGCCGCCGACCGGGCCCGCACGGTCGCCCGGCTCACCGAAGCGCTCGACCGGCTCGAAACCCTCGCGGGCGCGGGGCAGCCGTGGTTCAACGGCCCCGAGCCGACACTTCTCGACATCTACCTCGCGGTGATGCTGCGCTGGTGCGCGCTCTATCCCGAGGGGGCGACCGGCTGGTTCCGCCTCGCCC
>JAGRMP010000120.1:0-702 GCA_020441225.1 Maritimibacter sp.
GTGCCGGGTTCCGCCCCCGCCGCCGTGCTGATCGCGGCGCTGTTCATCCACGGCATCCGCCCCGGGCCGATGATCATGTTCGAACAGCCCGATTTCATCTACTCGGTCGCGGCGATGCTGACCTTCGCGACCGTCGCCATCGGTGTCTTCGGCATCCTGCTCACGCGCGTTTTCGTGCTGGTGCTGAAAGTGCCGCGCGAGTACCTGATGCCGCTCGTCTTCGCGCTGTGCGTGATCGGGCCCTACGCCCTCACCCAGCGGCCTTTCGAGATCGTGGTGATGGTGTTCTTCGGCCTCGCGGGCTATCTGCTGCGCAAAATGCATTACCCGGTCGCGCCGCTGGTTCTGGGCATCATCCTCGGCGAATTGCTCGACAAGAGCCTGCGCCGCAGCCTGATCCTGTCGGACGGGGACCTGACGCCCTTCTTCACCCGGCCGATTTCCGCGGGCTTCGCCTTCGTGATCGGGGTCTCGGTGATCCTGAGCCTGCGCCCGGTGCGCCAGGCACTGATGGGCCTCATCGACCGCTGGACGGGTAAGCGGGCGAACAAGGCGGAGGGCTAGAGATGTCGGCACAACAGAAACGCAAGACCGGACCGCGCGACGCCGAACGCACAAGGCGCGCGATCCTCGACGCCGCCCTGGTCGAGTTCTCGGAAAAAGGCCATGCGGCGGCACGGATCGACGCGGTGGCCGAGGCGG
>JAGRMP010000120.1:766-15678 GCA_020441225.1 Maritimibacter sp.
ATGCCGCCGCGCTGCGCGAGGCCTATGTGCAGATCCGCGCGGGCGAGAGCGAGCTGCAACTGGGCGATCTCGAACCGGTCGAGGCGGTGCGCACGCTCGTGCATTTCACCTTCGACCACTTCCGCGAAAAGCCCTGGTTCATCTCGATGCTCAACACCGAGAACCTTCTGGGCGGCGAGACCGTGCGCTCGATCGTGGACGTGGGCGACATCCAGTCGACCATGATCTCGGAACTGCGCCGGGTGCTCGACCACGGCGAGCGCGAGGGGGTGTTCCGCAAGGGCGTCGATCCGGTCGAGCTCTACATCACCATCGCGTCCTTGTGCTATTTCCCGATCTCCAACCGCCACACGCTGCGCGCGGTGTTCAAGGTGCCGGTGGACGACGCCTGGGTCGAGGCCCGCAAACGCGCGGTGAGCGACATGGTGCTCGCGGACCTGCGCCCCTGTGAGACCCGGGAGGGCGGGGATGCTTGAGCTCAGCCTCTGCAACGAGCTGCTCGCGAACGACGGGCTGTCGCTCGACGCGCAATGCGAGCGGGCCGCGGCGCTGGGCTACATGGGGCTGGAGCTGGCCCCGGGCACGCTGGCGGACCACCCGCACGAGATGTCGGGCGCGGACTGGCGCGCGGTGCGGGCGACGGTCGAGGCGCATGGGCTCCGTGTGACCGGGCTGCACTGGCTGCTCTCGCCCTATCCGGGGCTGTC
The DNA here is from genome assembly GCA_020441225.1 of Maritimibacter sp. Next base: position 1,474 of record JAGRMP010000120.1, read on the forward strand.
GATCTTCGACCCGGCGACGCATGCGGAGACACAAGAGTTGCTGGCCGGGCTCATCGAAGGTTGCGCTGCGCTCGGCGGCGATGTGCTGGTGCATGGCTCGCCGCCTTCGCGCCGGCGGCCCGAGGGGATGACCGAAGCGGAGGCGCTGGACATGGCGGCGGAGGTCTTCGCGCCGGTCGCTGCGCGGGCGGCGGCAGCGGCGGTGACCTACTGCATCGAACCGCTCTCGCCGGTCGAAACCAATTTCGCCGGCACGGTGGCGGATGCGTTGGCGCTGGTGGAGCGCGTGGGCAGTCCGGCTTTCCGCACCATGATCGACAGTTCCGCGGCCGCGCAGGGCGAGGCCATGCCGGTCGCGGACTTGATCCGGCGCTGGGTGCCGACGGGCCTGATCGCCCATATCCAGCTCAACGACAGCAATCGCGGCGCGCCGGGGATGGGCGGCGACCCGTTCCCGGACATCGTGCGCGCGCTTGTCGAGGCGGGCTGGGACCGGCCAGTGGCGGTCGAGCCTTTCCGCACCTGCATCGACGGCACGGTGACGGCAGCCATCGGCCTCGCCACGCTGCGTGCCTGCGAGGCGGCGCTATGAGTGCGCCGGTCTACGAGATCACCCGGGTCGATCTCGGCCAGCGGCATGTGGGGCTCGCGCTGCCGTTCCACTTCGGCGACGTCACCGTGACCGAGACAGCGGAAGCCTATCTGCGGGTCACCGCCCTTGGGCCGAACGGGCCGGTCACCGGCGTGGCCGCGCAGCTCATGGTGCCGCGCTGGTTCGACAAGCGCGCCGCGCGCAGCGCCGCCGAGACCGTGGACGATCTGCGCGCCACCCTGCGCGCGGCCCGCGCGGCTGCGGTCGGTATGCGTGGCACGGTGCGGGGCCTGTCCTTGGGTATCCGCAAGGCGGTGCGAGCGGCCTTGCCCGACGATCTGCCGGACCTCGCAGCGGGTTTCGGCCCCGCGCTTCTCGAAATGGCGCTGATCGACGCCGCCTGTCGCGATGCGGGGGTGAACTTCCCCGACGCCGTGCGGGCCGATCTGTTCGGGGTCGCCGACGACTTGCCGCCCGACCTCACGCGCACGCAGTATGACCGCTGGCGTGCGGGCGTGACTGCGCCGGACAGGCTCCGGCTGCGCCACACCGTCGGGTTCGGTGCGCCGCTTTCGGCGGGCGAGGTGAAGAGCCGCCCGGCGGACGGCCGCCCGGTGGCGCTCGAAGAGGTGATCGCGGCGACCGACAGCACCGCCTTCAAGATCAAGATCACCGGCGATGTCGCGGCGGATCATGCCTGGCTCACGCGGATCGCAGGGGTGATCGGCGATATCCCCGGCTTGCTGGTGACCCTCGACGCCAACGAACAATACGACCCCGACCGCCTCGCCGCGCTCTGGGCGCGGATCGAAACCGACCCCGCGCTCGACGGTTTTCGCGCCGCGCTCGCCTATATCGAACAGCCCTTCGCCCGCGAGATCGCGCTGGCCGAGGACACCCGCATCGACCTGCCGGTGCCGGTCATCATCGACGAAAGCGACGATGGCGAGGACGCCCTGCCGCGCGCCTTCGAACGCGGTTATTCCGGCACCTCGGTCAAGAGCTGCAAGGGTGTGCTGCGCGCGCTGGTCAATGCCGCGCGGGTGGCAGCGCGGGGCGACGGCGCGCTCCTGTCGGCCGAAGACCTCACCTGCCAGCCCGGGCTGTGCTGGCAGCAGGACAGCCTGATGGCCGCGACCGTCGGCGCGGCCCATGCCGAGCGCAACGGCCACCATTTTGCTGGCGGGCTGCAGGGCGCGGGGGGCGACGAACAGGCGGGTTATCTCGCCGCGCATCCCGACATCTACCGCGCCGGGCCCTATGGTCTGCGCCTCAACATCACTGCCGGGACGGTCGGCATCGGGAGCCTCGACGCGCCCGGCTTCGCCTCCACCCCCGGCCCCGATCTTGCCGGGCCCGGTTTCACCGGAATGGCCCCGATCTGAACAGGACGAAAGGAACCGACATGAAACAGAAGCGCATCGGGATCATCATGCATGGTGTCACCGGCCGGATGGGGATGAACCAGCATCTCATCCGCTCGGTGAAGGCGATCCGCGACCAGGGCGGCGTCGCGCTCAAGGATGGCACGATGCTGGTGCCCGACATCCACATCGTCGGCCGCAACGCGGACAAGATCGAGGCGCTGGCCGAGGCCCATCGCGTCAGCCGCTGGTCGACCGACCTCGACGCGGCGCTGGCCGATCCCGATGACGAGATCTTTTTCGACGCCGCCTCGACCGCGCTGCGGCCCACGCTGCTGGAGAAGGCGATCAACGCGGGCAAGCATATCTATTCGGAGAAGCCGGTGGCCGAGGGGCTGGACGATGCGATCCGGATCGCCCGGCTGGTCAAGGAAAAGGGCGTCAAGAACGGGGTCGTGCATGACAAGCTGAGCCTGCCGGGGTTGTTGAAGCTCAAGCGCCTGGTCGACAGCGGCTTTTTCGGCCGCATCCTCTCGATCAAGGGCGATTTCGGCTACTGGGTCTTCGAAGGCGACTGGATGCCCGCGCAGCGGCCGAGCTGGAACTACCGCGCCGAGGACGGCGGCGGGATCGTCTCGGACATGCTGCCGCACTGGCGCTACGTGCTCGACAACACCTTCGGCCCGGTCAAATCGGTGATGTGCACCACCGCGACCCATATCCCCGAACGCTGGGACGAAGACGGCGACCGCTATGACGCCACCGCCGACGACGCGGCCTATGCGACCTTCGAGCTGGAAGGCGGCATCATTGCCCAGATCAACTCGTCGTGGTGCACCCGGGTGCGGCGTGACGATCTCGTGACCTTCCAGGTCGATGGCACCCACGGCTCGGCGGTGGCGGGCTTGCACAAATGCTACAGCCAATCCCGGGTCAACACCCCGAAACCGGTCTGGAATCCGGACGAACCCAACGAGTTGGATTTCTACGAGACCTGGGACGAGGTGCCCGACAACATGGTGTTCGACAACGGCTTCAAGGTGCAGTGGGAAGCCTTCCTGCGCCATGTCGCGGAAGACGCGCCCTGGGCCTACACGATGGAAGAGGGCGCGAAAGGCGTACAGCTCACCGAAGCTGCCTACCGCTCGATGCGCGAACGCCGCTGGGTCGACCTCGAAGATCTGGGGCTGTGAGATGGTGACGCTGAACCTCCCCGGCGGGGCCGTCACGCTGGAGGCGGGGCCGGTGCTCGAAACCGGCGCGCCCTGGACCCGCACCGCCTACGCCGCCGCCCATGTGGTGGCCGACCCGCTGGCCGAGGCCGATCCCTGGCTCGACTGCGCGCTCGACTGGGACCGCACGCTCGCCTTTCGCGAGCACCTGTGGTCGCTCGGTTTCGGCGTGGCCGAGGCGATGGACACGGCGCAGCGGGGCATGGGGCTCGACTGGCCGACCTCGCTCGAACTGATCCAGCGCTCCGCGGCGCTCGCCCGGGCGGGCGGGCACCTGATCGCCTCGGGTGTCGGCACCGACCATATCGCGCCCGGGCCGGGCGTGACCGTCGACGACGTGATCCGCGCCTACGAGGACCAGGCCGAGGCGGTCGAAGCCGCCGGAAGCCGGGTGATCCTGATGGCCTCGCGCGCACTGGCAGTCGCGGCCGAGGGCCCCGACGATTACCTGCGGGTCTATGAGCGCGTGCTGTCGGGCCTGCAAGACAAGGCGATCCTGCACTGGCTCGGCGAGATGTTCGACCCGGCGCTTGGCGGTTACTGGGGCGCGGACGACCACATAGTGGCGATGGAGACGGCGCTCGCCGTGATCGAGACGAGTGCCGCCAAGGTCGACGGGATCAAGATCTCGCTCCTGTCCGCGGAAAAAGAGATCGCCATGCGCCGGCGGCTGCCGGACGGGGTGGTGATGTATACCGGCGATGATTTCAACTATCCCGACCTCATCGCCGGCGACGACCGGGGCTATTCCCACGCGCTGCTCGGCATCTTCGACCCGATCGCACCGGTCGCGGCCCGGGCGCTGGGCCAGCTCGCCGCAGGAGACCGGGCGGGCTATGGCGCCACCTTCGCGCCGACCGTGCCGCTCTCGCGCCATATCTTTCGCGCGCCGACCCGGTTCTACAAGACCGGGGTGGTGTTCATGGCCTATCTCACCGGCATGCAGGACCATTTCACCATGATCGGCGGGCAGGAGAGCACCCGCTCGACCCTGCATCTCGCCGAGATCATCCGGCTCGCCAATGCGGCCGGGCTGTTCGCCGACCCCGAGCGTGCCGCCGCCCGGGCCCGGCCGGTCTTTGCCGCCCGCGGCGTGGAGATCTGAGATGCCGACAGCCGACAGGATATCGCTCAACACCGCGACCTTGCGCGAACAATGGAGCCTGGCCGAATGTATCGAGGGCTGCCAGCGCCACGGGCTGGGGGGCATCTCGCCCTGGCGCGACAAGCTGCACGAGATGGGGGTGACAAAGGCCGCCAAGGCGATCCGCGCGGCCGGGCTGGAAGTGAGCGGGCTCTGCCGCGGCGGTTGGTACACCGCCGAAGGGGCGCTGACCCAGGCGGTGAAGGACGACAACCGCCGGGCGGTGGACGAGGCCGCCGAGCTCGACGCGGCCTGTCTGGTGATGGTCGTGGGCGGGCTGCCGGACGGTTCGCGCGATCTCGACAACGCGCGCGCCATCGTCGAGGAGGGCCTGGCCGACACGCTCGACTATGCGCGCGGGCAGGGCGTGAAGGTGGCCATCGAGCCCCTGCACCCGATGTATGCCGCCGACCGCGCCTGCGTGAACACGACCCGCCAGGCGCTCGACATCTGCGACCGGCTGGGCGAGGGCATCGGCGTGGCGATCGACGCCTACCACGTCTGGTGGGACCCGGAGCTGAAGGCGCAGATGTTGCGCGCGGGGCCGGAACGGTTCCTGGCCTGGCATATCTGCGACTGGCTGGTGCCGACCCGCGATCTCTTGACCGACCGGGGGATGATGGGCGACGGGGTGATCGACCTGCCGCGCCTCGGCGCCTGGGCGGTCGAGGCCGGTTGGACCGGGCTTTACGAGGTCGAGATCTTCTCGGCATTGGACTGGTGGACGCGCGACCCGGACGATGTCCTGGCCACGATTGTCGACAGGGGCGCGACCGTCTGCTGAAGGGACTGGCCGGGGCCTGGCGGAGGCTGCCTGCGACCCCGCCCTGAGGACGGAACCGTAATGCGTTGATTGCCAACAATAAAGTAAGCGAATGACTCAGGGGCAAAGGCGGTTGGGAGGCTGCGCTGCTGCGCGCCCGACCAGGCCCCCGCGCCGAACAAGCGCGGACTCGCAAGGCGCCGGGATAATTCGGTCGCGCGATCTAGTGACGATTTTGCCAGAGCAGGGCGAAGACCAGGACGATGAACACGATGATCGCCACTTCCAGGAGCCGGGTCATCGCGTCGGAGAAAGTCCACTCCTTGGGGGCAAAGCGGCGCGCCGGCTTCTTCTCCGGCGGTTCGATGCTTTCGCGGCGCTGGATCTGGAGCCGGTACTCGGACCAGGGATCGCCGCGCCGGTATTTCGGCACGCCGAAATCCATGAGCTCCTTGAGCATCGCGACATATTGGAACCGCGTCGTCTCCGAAATCGGCCGGGCCTCGGCATGGACGGTCCAGGCCACCATCTCGGCGAAGGGCAGATCGCGCACATAGGTGCCGTCGGCGAGCCGCGACCGCATGTCGGCGGGCAGCCCATGGGCCGCTTCGGCAAATTCGTCGAGATCGGCGATGGTGAGTTCGTCGAAAGCGATGTCGCCGTGGAACTCGGTAAAAAGCCGAACGATATGGCGCAGCGCCTCGGCCTGTTCGTAGGCGAGCTCCGGCGTGTATTCTTCGAGCAGGTCTGCGAGCGTGAAGGGCTTTTCCTCGTAATCGTCATACGCCTCGGGCGCTTCCGACCCGACCTCGCTGTGGCCGCCGCCGAACGGCCAGTCCGCGTCGATCGCCTCGCGCGCCGGCGCCCCGACGGACGAAGACACCGCGCCGGGCAGGGGCGGGGTTGCCGCCCCGGCACGCGCGGAACGCTTCTGCTCGAACCCTTCGAGCAGGCCTTCGAGCCCCCCGGCCGCGTCGTAGGCGGCACGCTGTTCCGGCGACAATTGCGCGACCAGGTCGTCGACCTCGACCTGACGGGCATGTTCCTGTTCCTTTTCGTGAAGCTCGGCGCGGCGGCGCTCGACCTCGCGCCGCGCGACTTCGGGATCCGAGGTCCGAAGCGAGCCGCGAAGATGGCTCTTGCCGCCGTAAAGACCCTGGATTTCCGGTTTGATCCGGAGATTCAGGTGATAAACCCGACCGCGTATCTGTGTCCCTTCGACCTTCGGAAGATCCATGCACCCCACCATTACATCCGATATGTGTCACGCGCGTGTAACACGGATCGGAGCGCGCGGGAAGGATCTGGGTAACATTTTGTGTAAAAACGATTAATTCTCCATCTTGCAACCCCGCAGACGACCGGTACCGGGCGAAACCCGCCCGGGTTTCGGGGACGATTCGGTCCTCCGGTCCGGGGCGGCCGCGCGTGTCCGGACCCGCTTGCCCGCGTCCGAACCGGTACGCTGCGGTCGCGGCGCGCGGGCGCTTGGACCCCCGCACACCGGCTCCAGGGGGTGGACATCGCGCCCGAACCGCGCCTAGCTGGGGCTCGTGCCGGCCGCGAACCCGGCCCGAAACCTGCCCAACCGACCGAGGGAGACCCGCGCGATGACCGGATCCGCAGAACTGTCCAGAGCCGAGACCCTCCTGCGCGAAATGTTCGACGTCGCCGTTTCGGCCGCCCAGCCCGCGATCTGCGTGCCGCCGTTCCTGCCGCCGGAACCGGACGGCGGTCGCCTGGTCGTTATCGGCGCGGGCAAAGCCTCGGCGGCGATGGCACGCGCGGCCGAAATCCATTACGGCAAGCCTCTCGACGGCATCGTCGTGACCCGCTACGGCCATGCGGTGACCTGCGACGGGGTCGAGATCGTCGAAGCGGCCCACCCGGTCCCGGACGCGGCGGGCCGCGACGCCGCCCGGCGGATCCTGGCTTTTGCGGAGGGGCTGACCGCACGGGATACCGTGTTGTGCATGATCTCGGGCGGCGGGTCTGCGCTTATGTCGCTGCCGGCCGAGGGGGTGTCTTTCGAAGAGAAATCCGCGATCAACCGTGCGCTTTTGAAGAGTGGCGCGACCATCGGCGAAATGAACACCGTGCGCCGGCACCTCTCCGCGGTGAAGGGCGGACGGCTCGCGGCGGCCTGTCACCCGGCGCGGGTGGTCACGCTGCTGATCTCGGACGTGCCGGGCGACGATCCCGGCGTGATCGCCTCGGGCCCCACGGTCGGCGATCCGACCCGCTGCGCCGATGCGCTCGCGGTGATCGATCGCTATGCCATCGGCGTCTCGGACCGGCTCCGTGCCGCGCTCGAGGGGGGCGCGCTGGAAACGGTCAAGCCGGACGACCCGCGCCTCGCGGGGACGGAAACGCACCTGGTGGCGACGCCACAGGCATCGCTTGAAGCCGCCGCCGAGACGGCCCGCACCGCCGGATATACCCCGCATATCCTGGGCGATGCGCTCGAGGGCGAGGCCCGCGATGTGGGCACCGTGCTTGCCGGGATCGCGCGCCAGGTTGCCGGGCGGGGCCAGCCCTTTGCCCGTCCTTGCGTGCTGCTGTCGGGCGGCGAAACCACCGTGACGGTGCGCGGCCAGGGGCGCGGGGGGCGCAATGTCGAATACCTGCTGGCCCAGGCGCTGGCGCTCGACGGGCTCGAAGGCGTGCACGCGATTGCCGGCGACACCGACGGGGTGGACGGCGCCGAGGAAGTGGCGGGGGCGGTGATAGGACCGGATCTGCTCGACCGCGCCCGCGCCCTCGGGATCTCGGCCGCCGCGCATCTGGACAACAACGATGGCCACGGGTTCTTCGAAGCCCTCGGCGCGCAGGTGATCACCGGCCCGACGCTTACCAACGTCAACGATTTCCGGGCGATCCTGATCGCGTAAGGGCGGGCGGGGTCGGCTGCAGGCGGCTTTGTCCGCCGGTTCCGAGGTCAGGTGCGCGCGCGCGGAACCGGGGTGGCACTTGACTGAAGATTACCGGGAATTTTGGCAGGGCGCTGATTTTTAATGGTTTTCACTCCCGGTTCCGGTCCACTCCGCTAGGGGATCAGGAGCATTAAGCTACGCGGGCAATGGCAGAAGGGTGGCCGGTGGGGCGCTCCGTTGCATCGCCCCTGAGCCGTGCTCGCGGTTCGGAAATGGCGCGCGGGAGGTCTCCGCGGCCGTCAGAGCCGGGGGAAGGCGTCGAGCGCTTCGGGGTTGTCCAGCGCGCCCTTGTTCTTGACCGGCCGCCCGTGGACCACGTCCTTGACCGCGAGCTCCGAGATCTTGCCGGATTTCGTGCGCGGCACGTCCGGCACTTCGAGGATCTCGGCCGGCACGTGGCGCGGCGACGAGCCCTTGCGGATCGCCGCTTTGATCCGGGCGACGAGGTCGTCGTCCAGCCTGCAGCCCGCGGCCATCGCGACGAAAAGCACCACGCGCTGGTCGCCGTCCACCTCGTGCCCGATCACCACGGAGTCCCGCACCTCGGCGAATTTCTCGACCTCGGCATAGATTTCGGCCGTGCCGATCCGCACGCCGCCCGGGTTCAGCGTGGCGTCGGAACGGCCGTGGATGATGAAACCGCCGGTCTCGGTCCGCTCGGCGTAGTCGCCCTGGCACCAGACCCCGTCGAACAGCTCGAAATAGGCGGCGCGGTAGCGGCTGCCGTCGTCGTCGCCCCAGAAACCGAGCGGCATCACCGGGAAGGCGCGGGCGCAGACAAGCTCGCCTTTCTCGCCCGGGGCCGCCGGCGTGCCGGGCGCGGACCAGACATCCACGTCCATGCCCAGGCCAGGCCCCTGTATCTCGCCCGAATAGACCGGCCGGGTCGGATCGCCGCCGACGAAGCAGGAGACGATGTCGGTGCCGCCGGAGATCGAGGCGAGATGCAGATCCGCCTTCACCACGTCGTAGATGTAGTCAAACCCGTGGGTGAGGAGCGGCGAGCCGGTGGAAAAGATCGTGCGCAGATCCGCGAGCGCAAGCGTGTCGCCGGGGCGGTAGCCGGATTTACGCAAGGAATCGACATACTTGGCCGAGGTGCCGAAATGGGTGAAGCGCTCGGCCTCGGAATAGTCCCACAGCACCTCCGGTCCCGGCGCGAAGGGCGAGCCGTCGTAGAGCATCACCACCGCGCCGCGGGCGAGCCCGGAGGCGAGCCAGTTCCACATCATCCACCCGAGCGTGGTGAAGTAGAACAGCCGGTCGCCGGGTTTTACATCGCCGTGCAGGGCGTGTTCCTTGAGATGCTGGAGCAGCACGCCGCCGGCGCGGTGCACGATGCACTTCGGCGCGCCGGTCGTGCCCGAGGAAAACAGAATGTAGAGCGGATGGTCGAAGGGAACGCGGGTATAGGCGATTTCGCGGGGGGCGTGGGCTTCGGTGAACCTCGCGAGGGTCACGGCGCCGGGCAAGCCCGCGGCCACCGCCGCTGCCGAGCCGAGGTAGTCGATCACCACCGTGGTCCGCACCGTCGGGAGCCCCGGCAGCACCTCGGCGAGCTTTGCCGCGATCTCGATCCGTTTGCCGTTGTACCAGTAGCCATCGGTGGTGAGCAGCACCTTGGGTTCGATCTGGGCGAAGCGGTCGAGCACGGCACGGGCGCCGAAATCGGGCGAGGCCGAGGACCAGGTCGCGCCGAGCGAGACGGTGGCGAGCATGGCCGCGATGGCCTCGGGGCGGTTCGGCAACAGCCCCGCGACCCGGTCGCCGACCCCCACGCCCGCGCCCGCGAGCGCCTGTTGCAGCCGCGAGACCTCGGCGCGCAGCTCGCCCCAGCTCCAGCGCAGCGCCGCCTTGTCTTCGCCGCGGAACACGAGCGCCGTCTCGCTGTCCGGCGCGCCGGCGAGCTGCATCAGGTTTTCGGCGAAATTGAGCGCGGCGGCGGGGAAGAACCGTTCGTCGAGCATGCCGGAGCCGACCAGGACCGGCCCGTCCCCCTTGTCGCCGATCACGTCGAAATAGTCCCAGATCGCGTCCCAGAATGCAGCCCGTTCGCGCACCGACCACGCCTGCAGCGCCGCGCTGTCGGCGAAGTCCCGGCCCCGGTCCTCGGCCAGCCAGCGCAGAAAGTCGGTCAGAACGCTGGCAGCGGAGCGGGCTTCGGTCGGGGTCCAGATCGGGGTCGGCATGGCGGGGTCCTGGTTGATCGCGTTGAGCGGGACCTTAGGGTCAGGGACGGAGGATTTCACCCCCTTTTCGGCGTCGATTCGAGGCCGCGCCGGATGCCCGGGTTTGATACACGTCATGGTTCCGGCGCGCAGACCTGTTATCGACGGTGGGGTGACGGGAAAGAGGTTTGCCATGCGCCAGATGGCCGGGGTCGGCGGCGATATCGAAATACGTCTCACGCCCGAAGGGGCGCGCATCGCTGCGGTGGAGATCCTGTCCACCCGGCCGCGCCAGGCGGCGCGGATCTTCGAGGGGAAACCGGCCGACACGATGTGCGCGACGATCGGGCGGGTGTTTTCGCTTTGTGGCAAGGCGCAGACGGTGGCCGCGCTTACCGCGGTGGAACAGGCGCTCGGGATCGCCCGCGATCCGAGCGTCGCGGCGGCGCGCGATGCGGTGCGCCGGGCCGAGATGCTGACCCAGGTGGTCACCCGGCTGGCGCTGCACTGGCCGCGGGCGCTGGGCCTGCCGCTGGCGCCCGAGGCGGTGCGCGCGGCGATGGCGGCGGAAAATGTGATCGAGAGCGTGGTGCTGGGCGCGGGGTGGCGCAAGCCGGGCGCCGGGCTCGTGGGCGGCCCGGTCGACATCGTCGCGGCGCAGATCGACATCGAGGCGCTGGTCGCCCCGCTTGCCGCGGCGCTCGTCGCGCGGGGGTGGGAAGCCTACGGTGCCCTGCCCGAGGGGGCCGCGCCGGAACACGGGGTGTTCGCCACGTATTGGGACGCCCCGGCGGTCGCGCAGGCCCGCGCGGCCCATGGCGCGGGGCTCGCGGCCCGGCTGGCCGCGGCCGAGGTGGCGCTGACCGTGCTGCCGGGCGAGATCGCGACCGACCTCGCCGGGCTGAGGCCGAGCCCGACACGGCCGGCGGAGCGCGATGCGGGACATGCCGTGGCGACCGTCGAGACCGCGCGCGGCCCGCTCAGCCACCTGGTGCGGATCGAAGCGGGCCAGGTGAAAACCTGCCGGACCGAGGCGCCGACCGAAATGAACTTCACCGACGACGGCCCGGTCGCGGCCGGTCTCGTCGGGGCCGCCGCCGATCCGGTCGCGGCGGAATTGCATGTCCTGGCGATCGACCCCTGTGTCGCCGCCCGGGTGGAGCTTGCGCCCGGGTGACCCGCGCGCGAGGATGGAACAGCGACGGGGGCCGGACCCCTGCCGGAGATGAGGAGACGGAAGCGATGTGCACCACATGCGGTTGCGGACAGGCGGATGTGACGGTCGAGGGCGAGGCTCACGGCCATCATCACCATCATCATCACGACCACGATCACGCCCACGATCACGACCACGGGCACAGCCATTCGCACAGCCACAGCCACTCGCACAGCCACGGCGACGCACCCCTCGGTGCCGCCCATGCGCCCGGGCTGGAGGGGAGCCGGATCGTCGAGATCGAACGCGATATCCTGGCCAAGAACGACCACATCGCCGCCCACAACCGCGACGACCTTGTGGCAAAGGGCGTGCTGGCGCTGAACCTCGTCTCGTCGCCGGGTTCGGGCAAGACCACGCTGCTTGCCCGCACCGCGCGGGAGTTTGGCGCGCGCACCCAGGTCACGGTGATCGAGGGCGATCAGCAGACCAGCCGCGACGCCGACCGGATCCGCGAAACCGGCGCCCGGGCGGTGCAGGTCAACACCGGCAAGGGCTGCCACCTCGACGCCGACATGGTGGCGCGGGCGCTCAAGACGCTCGACCCGGAACCCGAGAGCGTGCTGTTTATCGAGAACGTGGGCAACCTTGTCTGCCCGGCGGGGTTCGACCTGGGCGAGGCGGCCAAGGTGGTGATCCTGAGCGTGACCGAGGGCGACGACAAGCCGATCAAATACCCCGACATGTTCGCCGCCGCCCGGCTGATGGTGCTGAACAAGGCCGATCTGTTGCCCTACGTGCCCTTCGACGTCGAGCAATGCGTGGCCTATGCCCGGCGGATCAACCCGCAGATCGGTGTTTTGACCGTCTCGGCCCTCACCGGCGAGGGGATGGAGGCCTGGTACGGCTGGATCGAGGCGCAGCGCGCTTTGCAACAGGCGCTGACACCGGCCAGGCCGCAGGGGGCGGTCGGTTAGGCGGTCACGGGCAGGGGCGCGCGGTCGTCGTGCGTCCCGCCGGATGCGAGCGCCCGGCCGCGCGGGGCTCCGGCTTTTGCGCAGGTTGTGAAACGCCTTACGCTTCCGACGACCTCGCCGCGCCCAGGCTGGCGCTGAGGATCGCTCGAATCCGGGTGTGATCTAAGGCGTCGCCATGATCGAGATCGGGGAGGATGGTCACCTGTGCGCCGGTGCCTTCGCGCAGCTCGCGCGCCAGCGGTGCGGGCAGGGCGGCAAAGGTGCTCTGGGTCATCGCCAGCACCTTGCAGCGGCGGCGTTCGGCGACCACGCGCTCGGCGAGCAGGCCAAGCGGCGGGGCATAACTCTGGATACCGGCGTTACGGAAAACCTCGGCGTCACGAGGGCCTCCGATGAAGACCACGTTGTCCATCTGTCCCATTGGAGCGCTCGTGCGGGCGGTGCCGGGTTGGTGCATCTGCCATGGCGACCGCGACGCCGCTTGCGGCCGCGTGCTGGCGGTATCGACCGACCGGGAATGCTCCTTCTCCTCACCGCCTAGTATCGCGTGAACCAAGGGGGCGCTCCATGATTTGCATCAATCCGAATACAACCGGGGCGTTATTCCGCGCGCCTTTGCGGCAGGGGCCGCAGAGGATGGCGGCGGGCCGCACCGGGGCGGTCCCGCCTGTGCCGAATCCTTGCAGGGTCCCGCAAAGACACGTCGTAAGATCTTGATCGCCAAGGCTTAAGAGGAGCATACCCCCACGGCCGCGCCGACCCTAGGCGTCGGTTTCGCCGGACGCTGTCTTGGTCGCAGCCTTCTTGGCGGGCGCTTTCTTGGCCGCCGTTTTCTTCGCGGTTGTCTTTTTGGCCGGGGCTTTCTTCGCGGTCTTCTTGCCGCCCTTCGCCGCCTTTTCCTCGACCAGAGCAACCGCCTGTTCGATTGTGATGCTCTCGGGCGTCATCTCCTTGGGCAGGGTGGCGTTGACCTTTTCCCATTTCACGTATGGCCCGTAACGCCCCTCCATCACGTTGAGCGCGCCGCCCTTCTCGGGGTGTTCACCCAGCTCGCGCACCGGTTTCGCCGCGCTGCCACGCCCGCGCCCGGGATTGGCGCGCTTGTGGTCGACGAGCTCGACCGCCCGGTTCATGCCGATCTCGAACACGTCGTTCGGGTCCTTGAGATTGGCATAGACCGGTTTCGCCTCGTCGGGCTTCTGGTGCATGAGATAGGGGCCGAACCGGCCGAAATTGGCGCTGATCGGCTGGCCGTCCTCGGGGTGCTTGCCGACCTCGCGGGGCAGCGAGAGCAGCATCAGCGCACGCTCGAGGTCGAGCGTCGCCGCGTCCCACCCCTTGGGCAGCGAGGCCCGGGGCGGTTTCTTGTTCTCCTCGGTCGCCTCGCCGCGCTGGACGTAGGGGCCGAACCGGCCCGAGCGCAGCGAAATCTCGTCGCCGTTGTCCTCGCCCAGCACCCGGTCGCCGCCGCCCTGTTCCTCGCCGCCGATCGGCCGGGTGTAGCGGCATTCGGGGTAGTTGGAACAGCCCACGAAGCCGCCGGTGCGCGAGGTCTTGAGATGCAGGCTGCCCGAGCCGCAGACCGGGCAGGCCCGCGGGTCGGAGCCGTCTTCGCGCGGCGGATAAAGCTGGGGCGCGAGCGCCTCGTCGAGCCGGTCGAGCACTTCGGAGATGCGCAACTCCGAGGTCTCGCCGATGGCGGCGGAGAAATCGCGCCAGAACCGGGCCAGCACTTCCTTGTAGTTCAAATCGCCCGCCGAAATCTCGTCGAGCTCCTCTTCGAGATTGGCGGTGAACTCGTAGCCGACGTATTTGCGGAAGAAATTGAGCAGGAAGATCGTGACGATCCGGCCCTTGTCCTCGGGGAACAGCCGGT
>JAGRMP010000121.1 GCA_020441225.1 Maritimibacter sp.
CCGGACGGGTGACCGGCGGCTCGTCGTAGTGACCGGCGGCCTCGGCGCGGCGCACCTTGAGCGGCGGCGGCGCGGCGAAGGTTTCGGGCTCGAATTCAGCCTGCGCCTCGGCGCGCGCAACCCGGTCGGCGCGGCGTTCCGCCGCCCGGGTCTTGAGCGCGCCCACGCCGGTCGCGGCCCCGGTCATCGCCCCACGCGCGGCCCCGCGCATGCCGGTCCCGGCGAGCTTCAACACCCCGGCATAGGCCAGGATCGTGCCGCCGAGCATGTAGCGCCCGGCATTGCGCAACTCGCGCAGGTTCACGCCCAGCGCAAAGCCTCCCAGATACAGCGTGGCAAAGAAAACGACGACAGTGAGCAGTTTGAGGCCGACCGCGGGGCTCCCCGGGAGCAGCGCCAGCAGCGCACCGAGGACGGTGTCGCCGAACAGACCGCCGAGCCCGAAAGCATGGCTCCAGCCAGGTCCCGGCAACTGGGTCGAGGCGAGAACCGCACCGACGGCGATGGCGAGGGGCACGAACAGCGCGCGTCCCAGGGCGCGCGTTTCACCGACATGGGTGACGAAGCGTAGGCCCCACGCGGCAAGCCCGACGACGATGCCCCAGGCGCCCTTGCCGATGACCACGGCCAGCGGCGAGGCGATGGCCGCGCCCAGCGGGCCGAGCAGGTTGCGCGTCGGCCCCTCGGTCGCGGCGAGCAGGCCCGGATCGTCGGGCGAGTAGGACCAGATCAGCATCGCGAAACCGACCGCGAGCGCAAGGAGGGCAAGGCCGATGAGCTCTTTGCCACGGCGCTCGATCAGCGCCTGCGTGGTGCTGTCAAAGATCGGATCTCGTCCCTTCGCCTGGTATGCCATGTGTCCCTCGTGATCAGTCGTAGAGCGCGCGCCGGATCTTGACGAGCGCCGCCTGTGTTTCATCTTTCGGCGCCACCAATGCGACCCGAATATAGGCTTTTCCGGGGTTTCCCTCGGCAGTGTCGCGCGAGAGATAGGCCCCCGGCAACACCCGGACCCCGGTCTCGGTCCAGAGTTTCATCGCCGCCGCCTCGCCGTCTTCGACCGGCAGCCAGAGAAAGAAACCAGCCTTGGGCGACAGATAGCCCTCGACGCCCGCAAAGACCTCGTCGGCGATCCGGTACTTTTCCCGGTAAAGCGCCCGGCTCGCCTCGACATGCGCCTCGTCGGCCCAGGCCCGCTCCGCCACGCGCTGGAGCGGGAGTGGCGGCGGTGCCCCGCCATAGGCCCGCAAGGTCTTGATCCGGGCGAGGCTCTGCGGCCCGCCCGCGACGAAGCCCGAGCGCAGGCCCGGCAGGTTGGAGCGTTTCGACAGCGAGTGGAAGACGAGCACCCGTTCCGGGTCGGCGCCGCCTTCCGCGGCCACCTGCAGCGCGCCGGTCGGCGGCGCGTCGCGGTAGATTTCGGAATAGCATTCGTCGGCGAAGATGCGGAAATCGTACTTTTCGGCGAGCGCGATCAGCCCGGCCCAATCCTCGCGGCTCGCCACCGCGCCCTGCGGGTTGGACGGCGAACAGAGATAGGCGGCGGCGGTTCGGTTGAGGATGTCTTTCGGCACCGTGCTGAAATCCGGCAGAAAGCCGGTCGCGGCGTCCGCAGGTACGAACACCGGCTCCGCCCCCACCGCCTGCGCCGCCACGGCATAGGCCTGGTAGAACGGGTTGGGAATGAGCACGGCGGCGCGCTGGCCTTGCACCTCTTCGGGGATCAGCGCGGGCCCGACGTTGAACAGCCCCTCGCGGGTGCCGTTCAGCGGCATCACCTGGGTTTCGGGATCGACCTTTACCCCATAACGGCGGCTGAGCCAGGCCGAGATCGCTGCGCGCAGCTCCGGCGTGCCGTCGTTGGGCGGATAGCGCCCGAACCCGTCGAGATTTTCCGCGATCACCGCGCCGACGAAATCCGGCATCGGGTGCCGCGGCTCGCCGATGGTCATATGCACGACCGGGCCACCCGGCGCATGCGCGTCGAGCAACCGCCTGAGCCGCGGAAACGCGTATTCGGAAAGCCCGGAGAACCGCTCGGGGAACGCCATTGCCGTTGTACTGCCTCTGTCGCCGGGATCGTTGGTGTCCCGTTTCACCCCAGCATAGCCGCCGCGCGCCGGGCGGTCCAGAAAAACGCGGCGATTACCGGATGTTGGAATGGCGCGTTGTGGCTTTTCGGCAGAAATCCCGGCATCTGCGCAGCGATTCCATGCTTCTACAGCCTCTCCCGCAGCAGGACCGGTGGCCGATCAGGCCAGCGCCGCCTCGGCCGCCGCCCCGATCCGCAGGAGCTTTTCTTCGGAAAACGGCGCGCCGAGGAACATGATCCCCGTCGAGGGCAGGCCGGTCGGCAGGGTCAGCGCCGCCGAGCCCATCAAGTTACCGATGCGGGTGTTGCGCAGTGTCGCGAGATTTTCGGCAACGTAGAACTCATGGTCGCGCAGGAGCCGTTCGGCATTAGGCGGACGGTTCGCCGTCGTTGGCAGCAGCACCGCGTCGTAGCTCGCGGTGAGCACATGATACTCCTTGCGGATTTCGGTCAGACGTTTCCATGCAGCGATGTAGTCGACGGCACTGAAGCGGTCGCCGGCCCGGAACCGTTCGAGGATTTCACCGAACATCCGTTTCGGATGCGCTTCGATCACCTCGCGCCAGGTCGCATAGGCTTCGGTGGTGAACAGGATCGCCGACAGCGCCAGCGCCTCGTCCACCACGTCGAACGCTGCCCGCTCGACCGCGGCGCCGGCGTCCATCAACCGGCCGACGGCGCTGTCGAAACCGGCTCGCGGCGCCTCGCGTACATCCTTCAACCCATTGCGCAGGATCAGGAAATTGCACCCGCGCAGGCTAGCGCCGGTCAGATCGGCCGGTTTCGCCCGGCCCTCGAGCGCGGCGAGGAACAGGCTCGCATCCTCCACGTTGCGGCACAGGGGTCCGACCGTGTCGAAACTCGCGACCAGCGGCACCACGCCTTCGAGGCTGAGCCGGCCGGAGGTGGTCTTGAGCCCGACGAGATCGTTCCAGGCGGCGGGCACCCGGACCGAGCCGCCGGTGTCCGACCCGATCGCGCCCGGCGCGAGCCCGAAGGCCACCGAGGCCGCAGCGCCGGACGACGACCCGCCCGAGACCGCGTCGGCGTCATTCACGCAAGGTGGCGAAGCGGTCACCGGGTTGAGGCCGAGGCCGGAAAAGGCAAGCTCCGACATATGGGTCTTGCCGAGACCGACCAGCCCCATGCCATGGGCATTGCGCACCACTTCGGCGTCGTGATCCGGGACCCGGCCCCTGAGCAGCGCCGACCCGGCCTCAGTCGCCGTCCCGGCGGTGTCGAACAGGTCTTTCCAGCTGACCGGCACCCCGTCGAGCGGACCCAGCCTTGTGCCGTTGCGGGCACGCTTCGCCGCCGCCTCGGCCTGGGCGCGCGCGGTCTCGGCAGTGAGACGGGCATAGATCCGGTCGTGGTGCGGATGCGTCTCTATCGCGTCGAGATAAGCATCTGTAAGCGCCACCGGGTCGATATCGCCCTCGTCGATCCCCCGCCCGAGCTCGCCCGCGCTCATCCAGAGCCAGTCTTCCGCCATCGTCGCCTCCTGTGCTGAGGCGACGCTAGCGGGGCTTCCGGGACGGAACAATGCCGAATGCGGTCGTTTCAGCGCATCCCGCAGGACCGGAGCTGCTGATCGTACATCACCGCCCGCGCTCCGACCGCATCCGAAACCCGCAGGAGCCAGGCCTTGGAATTGTAGCTGCCGCGCAGATAGCCCGCCCGACCCTCGTGATAGGCAAGGTACTGGTTGCGGGCGTCGTTGCGCGGGATACCTGTCTCGCGCTCGGTCTGCGCCATGTACCAGCCCA
>JAGRMP010000675.1 GCA_020441225.1 Maritimibacter sp.
GCGAGGGGCCGGACGGGTTCTACGATGCCAAGCGCTCGCCCTATAACGAATACCTCAAGTCCAGGGGTTACGACGGCGACAACCCCTGGGCCGATTACGCCAATGCCGGGGTGGACGAGGACGGCAACATCGCGTCCGGCTGGATGTTCATGAATGCCGACAAGCCCGCCAATATCCGCGAAGAAGACAGCGAAACCCCCTGGCTGACCTCGGAGACGATCCGCTTCATCGAGCAGGCGGACGGCGACTGGCTCGCGCATGTGAGCTACATCAAGCCGCATTGGCCCTATATCGTGCCCGCGCCCTACCACGACATGTTCGGCGCCAACCATGTGCCCGCGGCCAAGCGCCACCCGGCCGAGCGCGAGGACCCGCACCCAGTCTACGGCGCCTTCATGGCGAACAGGATCGCCCAGGCCTTTCAGCAGGACGTGGTGCGCGAGAAGGTGATCCCCGCGTACATGGGCCTCATCAAACAGGCCGACGACCAGTTCGGCCGGCTCCTCGACTGGCTGGAAGAGACCGGGCGGCTCGAAGACACGATGATCGTGCTCACCTCGGATCACGGCGACTACCTCGGCGATCATTGGCTGGGGGAAAAGGACCTGTTCCACGAACCCTCGGTGAAGATCCCGCTGATCGTCTACGATCCGCGGGCCGAGGCCGACGCGACGCGCGGCACCACCTGCGCGGCACTTGTCGAGAGCATCGACCTCGCCGCGACCTTTGTCGAAGCGGCGGGGGGCGATGTGCCGGGGCATATCATCGAGGGGCGGTCGCTGATGCCCTTCCTGCGCGGCGAGACGCCAGCGGAATGGCGCGACGTGGTCATCAGCGAATACGATTACTCGGTGACACAGATGCGCGAAACGCTGGGTGTCAGCTCCGACGATGCGCGGCTGTTCATGGTCTATGACGGGCGGTTCAAGCTGATCCATGCCGAGGGCGGGTTCCGGCCGATGCTGTTCGACACCGAGACCGACCCGGACGAGTTTCACGACCTCGGCGCCGATCCGGCCCAGGCGGGGACCATCGCGCGGCTCTACGACCACCTGGCAGCCTGGGGGCGGCGCAATGCCCAGCGGGTGACGCGCTCGGAGGCGGACCTCGCGGCGATGCGGGGGGCCTCGGCGCGCAAGGGGATATTGCCCTTCCTGGTCGACGGCTCCGAAGTGCCCGCCGAGCTCACAGAGAAATACCGCGGCCCCGCGCGGCAGAACCACCTCAAGGACCGGGCCGATGTCTGATCCTCTCAGGCCCAACCCGACGGACAAGCGGATCGCCGACTGGGTGGCGATGGGGCTGGCGCTGGTGGCGGTGACCTATGCCGCCTCGGGGCCGCTCAACGACCTCGTGCACTGGATCATCGTCAACACCACCGACGGGTTCGAAGAGCTGTCGAAACGCGATCAACGCATCCTGTTGCGCGAACACTGGCTGGGCGCGGCGCACCGGGGGGTCGAGCAAGGGTTTCTGCGGCCCACGGGTCTCATCATCGGCCTGCCGATCGTGCTGTCTTTCGTCATCGCCGGGTTGACACTGCACCGCGCCCCGCGCCAACGGGTCTGGAACTGGCTGATCGCGCTCGCCTCGATTGCCGCGTTCACCGTCTGGATCGTCAAGATCTTCGGCGCCGACGCGGGCGCGATCCCGTCGATCTCGGGGATCGATTACCTGGCCTTCCCGGTCGCGGTCCTCCTCGCGCTTTACCTCACCTGGCGGATGTTCGGCGGCTTCATCGTCGGGTTCTGCGTCTTCTGGGTGGTCTATTTCTTCCTCCGCGGCTACGTGCCCGACTGGCTCGGGCTGCTCGCCGGGTCGGAAGCCACCTTTGCGCAGAACCTGCGGCAGATGCTCCTGAGCTTCTGGGCCCAGACCGGGGGCATGTTCGGCCAGCCGGTGCAGGTGGTGACGGCCAACGTGCTCGTCTTCATCGTCTTCGGCGCGATCCTGATGGCCTCGGGCGCGGGCGATCTGCTCATGAAGATCGCCAACCGGCTGACCGGCGGGCTGACCGGCGGCGCGGCGCATGCCGCCGTCGCCTCTTCGGCGCTGTTCGGCACGCTTTCGGGGGCCGCCATCTCCAACGTGGTCTCGACCGGGGTGATGACCATCCCGGTGATCAAGAAGGCCGGCTTCAGGCCCGCCTTCGCCGGCGCCGTCGAAGCCGCCGCCTCGACCGGCGGGCAGATCATGCCGCCGGTGATGGGCGTGGTCGCCTTCTTTGTCGCCGGGCAGATCGGGCTCGAATACCGCTACATCGTCGTCGCCGCCATCGTGCCGGCGGCCTTCTACTACCTCGGCACCTTCCTCGCGGTCTATTTCGAGGCCCGCCGCCTCGGGATCGGCCCGCTTCCGGCATCCGAACGCCCGCGGCTTA
>JAGRMP010000122.1:0-1584 GCA_020441225.1 Maritimibacter sp.
CGTCGAGCCAGACCCGGCCCGAGGTCGGCCGCGCCATGCAGCCGACGATGGAGAGGAGCGTGGTCTTGCCCGAGCCCGACGGCCCCTTGAGCACGGTGACCGCGTCGCGCGCGATCTCGAGGCTCACGCCGCGCAGCGCTGCGACCTCGTTGGGCCGGCCTTCGTTGTAGAGCTTGGTGACCTTGTCGAGCTTTATCATACCGGTCATCGCATCACCTGGTCGGGGTCGGCCGAGGCCGCGCGCCAGATCGGCACCAGCGTGGCCGCC
This sequence comes from Maritimibacter sp., assembly GCA_020441225.1. The sequence continues at coordinate 269 of JAGRMP010000122.1, forward strand.
GTGTAGGGCGCGACCGTCAGGAGGAAGAGCGTGGAGAGCTGCATCCCGTCGATGACGGGCGCGAGGCGGAAGTCGGGGTAGATCACCGACCAGCCCTTGAGGACCGGCGCGAACAGCCCGGCCCCGAAGAGGAAGACATGGCCGTAGGCCGCGAGCGTGCCGATCAGGAAGGCCCCGAGCGAGACCAGCGCGCCTTCCCAGAGCTTCATCGAGATCACGTCGCGGGTGTCCCAGCCGATCGCCTTGAGCACGCCGATCTCGCGTGCCTCCTCGGCCGACAGCCCGCTCGCCTTTTCGGCGGCGAAGATGGCGAAGGCCAGCACCGCCGCGCCCGCGAGCGCGACCATCAGCCCCTCGCGCCAGGAGAAGAGCTTCTCGTAGGTGCGCGCGATCTCGTCGCGGGTCACGAACCGCGCCTCGGGCATCAGCTTCGACGCCTTCTCGATGATCGTGGGGATTTCGAGCGGGTTGCGGATACGCACCGAGAGGTCGGTCCAGACGTCCGGGGCCAGGTTGAAGAAGGTGCGGAAATCGGCCTCGTTGAGCAACACGAGATCGGAGGAGACCAGCGCGCTGTCGGCGCCGAAGGTCCGCGCCACCTCGAATTTCACCATGTCGCCGGTGTAGCGGCTCAGAAACAGCGGCGCGCCCTCCCAGGTCGCGCCGCGCGCCCGCTGCACCCCCTCGCCCACCAGCACCTCGCCGGGGCCCGGGATCAGCGCCGGGTCGCCCGGCACCTGGAAGGTGTAATTGGCCCCGCTCGACGCGTCGTAGAAATAGCCCCAAAGCCGGCCGTCCACGGCGGTCACGCCACGGATCGCGGCAAGCTCCGCGATGGGCGCGCTGCCGATCATCTCGTGTCGGCCCATGCGCAGCTGCTGCACGGTGAGTTCGGGCGCCTCCGCCAGCACCACCGCCGCCTCGCGTTTGAGCGCCGTCGCGAACAGCATTGCCGAGGCGATGGTGAAGACGACGATGGCGTAGACCGCGAGCAGGGCCAGGTTCTTGCCCCGCCGCCGCGCGAGGGCGGCGAGCGTGTAATCGGCGAGCGACCGCTGCCGGTTGAGCCAGGCCCTCATTGCGCGACCTCCGTTTCGGTGAACCCGAGCCGCCCGTTGCCGAAATGCTCCGGAACCGGCGCGAAGACCCCGGCGGGGAAATGTTCGAAGCTCATCGGCGCGTCCTGGAACGCGGTGTGCAGATCGGCCATCGACGGGTGACGGGTGTAGCGCGCCTCGGAAAACAGCGCGAGATCGGTGAGCCGCGCGCCCTTCACCAGCGCCGCGCTCTCCGCCTGCCGCGCCGCAGCGCCCGGG
>JAGRMP010000122.1:1714-6500 GCA_020441225.1 Maritimibacter sp.
CCGCGAGCAGGTCGGGCGTGACCGCGTCGAAGCCCACCAGCCGCTTGCCGGCATGGTCGCGCATGTAGTCGGCCGCGTCCGGTTCCGAGGCGAGCGGCACCAGCTCGTGCCCCATCGGCCCGTAGACATCGGAGCCGACCGCAAACAGCGCGCGCTGCGCATCGACCTTGCCGAGCCCGTAATACTCGGTCACCCCCATGCCAGCGATCTGGTCGCGCGTCCGGCCGGGGGCGTATTTTTCGAGGTCCGCGAGGTATTTGAAGAAATCCTTGGCGCCGTCGAAATGCACCGCTTCGCCGTCCTCCCACAGGATGGTCGCGACCCAGTCGGGGTATTTCGCCGGGAACATGCCGCAGACCGGGCAGGCATCTTGCGGCCCCGGGGCGGGCAGATCGACGCGGGGCGCATCGGCGCGGGCGCCGAGGGGTACGAGCCCCACGAGAAGCGCGGCGGCCGGCAGGGTCGCGAGCAGGGCGCGGCGGTTCATCGGGCGGCTGTCGGGTCGGGTGTGGTCACACATCTGGGGCCTCCATCGGCAGGAAATGCGCGCCCCGGCGGACCGGAGCGCGCGGGTCACTCGGGATTTACTCGCTCGTTGCCGCAGCCGCCTTGGCGCGCTTCTCGGCGCGGCGTTTGCGGATGCCGATCGTGTCTTCGGCCATGGCGGCGAAGGCGGCGCGCAGCGCGTCGTCGAAACCCACCTGCGTGGCCCCATCGGCAGCCGCGGCGGCCTCGGCCTTGGCCGGATCGGCATAGGCGAATTTCGACACCATCGACATCGTGCCCATCTGGTTCGGGTCGATCACGTAGGTCATCTCGGCGCTGTCCACGAGCGGCTTGATTTCCGCCTCGGCGCCGGCGTCGCCCGCGTAGATCGTCCTCGGCCCCCGGTCCATGTTGAGCGACAGGCTGATCGCGGCGCAGTGGATCGAACAGGTCGCGTCGACGCTGTCGTCGTCGTAGACGATCAGGTGGCGCGAATGGCTGAACGCCTTGCGCATCATCCCGCAATAGGGGCAGCGGGGGTATTTTTCGAACTCGTTTTCGAGGGGCGCGGTGTCGACAGCCAGGAAACGGGCGAGCCCGTTCTCGGCGGTCCAGTCCCAGGGGGTCTGCATCTGGGCCATTTCGGCCCGGGCCCCGCCCGCGGCAAAGAGCGCGCCGGTCGAGGTGGTGAGGATGAAGCTCCGTCGGTTCATATCGGTATTGTCCTGATCGGTAAGGTGAAACCGGCCGCACAGAGGCCCGTCGTCGGGCCCTCTCATGTGCAACCGCTGGTTCGTGTCGGGATGAAATTGCCGGGGCCTGCGCCGCCACGGCCCGCAAAAGGGACGTAGATTGCGGGGGCTGGACGGCGCTCAGGCCGGCAGGACCGCCGGAGGCGCGCGGATCGGTTTCGCGCCCGGGAAACGGGCGGCAGCTGTCGCCCCGAGGACCGGGACATGCGGCAGCCGCGCCACCGCGACGACGTCAAACACCGGCGCCGCCCAGGCAAAGGGCGTGACGAAAGCGAGAATCGAGGCGTTGGTGCAGATCACGCAGCCGTCGTCGGCGGCCACGGGCGTGCCGTCGGGCGCCAGCAGGATGATCCCGTCGCCCGAACAGATCTCGAGAAAACCCAGCCGCTCGCCCGGCGCCGCCGCGCCCACACCGGCAACCGCATTGGCCCCGATATGGTCGGCGAAAAAGGCGAATTGCAGCGCCATCGCCACGAGCGCGACCCAGCCGGCCAACAGGCGCGGCAAGGCGGTCCGGCGTGGGGCGCGGGGTGCGAACATTGTGCGGGTCGGTCTCCGATGGCTTTCTCAGGCAGCACCCTAGGCCCGGGCCGAGCCGGGGCGCAAGCGCACAAACGGCCGCATCCCCCGCCCCCTTTGCGCGGGGGCCCTGCCGCCGTCTGCCTCCCGCCCGGCGACGCACCCGCTTGCCAAGCGCGAAGCGGCCTGACAGGGTCCCAACATGCTGCCCGACCTCGTCATACCGGCCTTTGTCACCCTCTTCGTGGTCATCGACCCGATCGGGCTGACCCCGATCTTCATCGCGCTCACCCGCGGTGCGACGGCGCGAGACCGGCGGTTCATCGCGCTGCGGGCGCTCGGGATCGCCGCCGGGTTGCTCACCCTGTTCGGACTGTTCGGGCTGCAGGTGCTGGCGGTCTTCGGCATCACCATGCCCGCCTTCCGGATCGCCGGCGGGTTGCTCCTGTTCCTCACCGCGCTCGACATGCTGTTCGAACGCCGCGCCCAGCGGCGGCGCGACCAGTCGGAACCCGCGCTCGACCCGACCGAAGATCCGTCGGTCTTCCCCCTCGCGACCCCGCTCATCGCCGGCCCCGGCGCGATGGCGGCGATGATCCTGCTCGCGGGCCAGGCGCGCGAACCGCTCGATCTGCTCACCGTCCACCTTGTCATGGTCGCGGTGCTGGCCGTGGTTTTCGCGCTGTTCCTCGCCGCCGGGATGCTCGAACGCGTGTTCGGCGAAACCGGAATCAACGTGCTCACCCGACTTCTCGGCATGCTGCTCGCGGCGCTTGCGGTGCAGTTCGTGCTCGACGGCCTGGCCGATTTCGGCCTGACGGGCTGATCCGCCCCGACGCCATCTCCCAATGCCGCCCCCCAATGCCGCCCCCCAAGACCCGCCGGTCGGATCTGTGCCGGGGATTGGCATTCCGCGACCCGCCCCTATATCGGAGCCATGGACAGCAATGACTTCGGACGCCTCGCCTATCTCGTGCTGCTGCTCGTCGCAGTGGGCGGGTATTTCGTCACCTCGGGCCGGGCCAACCTCAACAAGATGGCGCAGCAGGCGGCGATCTGGGGGCTGATCTTCCTCGGCGTCGTCGCGGGCTACGGGCTCTGGACCGACGTCCGCCACGACCTCGCGCCGCGCCAGGCCATGGTCGGACCCGGCCGGCTGGAGGTACCGCGCCAGTTCGACGGGCATTTCTACGTCACCGCGGAAGCGAACGGCACGCAGATCGACTTCGTCGTCGATACCGGCGCGACCGATGTGGTGCTCACCCGCGACGACGCCGCCCGGGCCGGGATCGACCTTTCGGGCCTCGCCTACACCGGCACCGCCTCGACCGCCAACGGCCTGGTCCGCACGGCCCGCGCCCGGCTGCCGGAGATGACGCTCGGCGGCTTCACCGACCGCGCCGTGCCGGTGCTGGTGAACGAAGGCGAGATGGACAAATCGCTCCTCGGCATGACCTATTTGCGCCGGTTCGACCGGATCGAGATCGCTGACGACAAGCTGATCCTCACCCGCTAATCCGCACCGTCCGGCCGGAACTGGCGGTTGGTGGCGCGAATGCGCGCGGCCTCCTCCGGCATCAGCGCCTCGGTGGTCCAGGCTTCGACCGTCCCCAGCACGTCGAGCTGCGCCCGGCGCGATTCCATTCCGAACTCGTAGAGCAGCGGAATGCTTGCAGGATCGTCGAAACAGCCGATCATGAGGGAGGTGTGGCGCCCGTCGCTGCGGCGGTAGAACAAGGGCGTGCCACAGGCCGCGCAGAAGCCGCGGTCATGCCCCTCGGAGCTCTCGAACACGGCGGGCGCGGTGCCGGTCCAGTCGAGCCGGTCGTTCGGCACGCCAACCAGAGGCGCAAAGAAATTGCCGGTCGCCCGCTGGCACATCCGGCAATGGCAGACATGCGGGTTGTCGAGGATGCCCCGGGCCGCGAAGCGCACCGCGCCGCATTGGCATCCGCCTTCCCGCGGGGTCTCGTCAAGCAGATCCATGTTCATCCTTTACTTCAGGATCACACCAGAATGCACTGATGACCATCAGCTTTCCGCCTTCATCTCCCAGCGACCGCCCTCCTGGCTCCAGTACTTCGCCTTCGCCCCCGCACTGGTGAGCGCACGCCATTGACCGCGCGCGGCATCGACGGCCGCCGGGTCGTTGCCGTCGAACAGGACCATTACCCGCGCCGCTGCGGCGACCTCGTCGGCCGCGATCTCGGCCCCGTCGACCGAGACCAGGCATTGCGCCCCGTTCGGGGCCGCGGCCCCGCGCGTCAGAAGCACGGGCTGGTCGGCATCATGCGGACCACCCGCCCGGCCATGGGGCAGAAAACCTTCCTCGTGCCCGAGCCACAGCCGCTGGTCGAGCCAGTCGAGCCGCGCGTCCTCGGTACCGCGCAAAAGCACCCGCCAGCCCGCCTCCAGCGCCTTGCCCAACAGCACTGGCAAGGTCTCCTCCAGCGGCGACCGGGTCATGTGGTAGAAATAGGCTTCGCCCACCGGCTTCCCCTTTTCCTGGTCAAAATACTCCGGGGTGCGGGGGGGACCCCCGCGGCGCCCCGGCGCCGTCAGCCCTCGTATTTCTCCCGCACCAGCCGGTCGAGGCTGCGCACGAACCAGCCCGTCGCCCCCTTGGGCGCGAGATCCGTCGCCTCGGACAGCAGCGCCACCCCGGCGATGTCGAGATGGATCCAGGGCGTGCCGTCCTTGACGAAGCGCTGCAGGAACTGCGCCGCGATGGTCGCGCCCCCGGGGCGTCCGCCGACGTTCTTCATGTCGGCCAGCCGCGATTTCAGGAGCTTGTCGTAGCCCGGACCGAGCGGCAGTTGCCAGGCCCCCTCGCCCTCCGTCGCCGCCGCCCTGAGGAAATCCTTGGCGAAAACCTCATCATTGGAAAACACGCCCGCATTCTCGTGCCCGAGCGCGACGACGCAGGCGCCGGTGAGCGTGGCGAGGTCGATCACCGCCGCGGGCGCGAAGGTTTCCTGCGCGTACCAGAGCACGTCCGCCAGCACGAGCCGCCCCTCGGCGTCGGTGTT
>JAGRMP010000123.1 GCA_020441225.1 Maritimibacter sp.
GTCTCGTCGCCGCAGACATAGGCGCCGGCCCCCATCTGGATGCGGATATCGAAATCGAGCCCAGACCCGAGAATGTTGCGGCCCAGCAGGTTCTCGGCCCGGAAAGCGTCGATCTGTGCTTCGAGGAAGGCCTTGAGATACCAGTATTCCGCCCGCAGATAGACGATCCCGTGGCGCGCGCCGACGCTGTGCGCCGCCGCGATCATGCCCAGAAGCACGTCCTTCGCCGAATGGGTCAGCAGCGCCCGGTCCTTGAAGGTACCGGGCTCGCCCTCGTCGGCGTTGCAAATGATGTATCTCTCCTGCCCCTCGGCCGCGCGGGCGAGCCGCCACTTGAGCCCCGCGGGGAAGCCCGCGCCGCCGCGCCCGCGGATATCGGAAGCGTCGACCTCGGCGATGATCTCCTCGGGCTTGCGTTCGACGATCGAGCGCACCAACGCGGCGTAATCGCGCCCGGGCTGGAACAGCACCGGCCCGGATTTACGGATCTTCGCCTCGGCCACCGCGTCGACATAGGCCACCGAGGTCTTGTCGAAGGCTTCGGGGTTGGCGACCTCCTCGGCTGATTTGCCCGCCCTCAGCTGGGCCACGATCTCGAACACCTTTTCCGGCGTCAGATTGGAAAACACCACGTCGTCGAGCAGCATCGCCGGTTCCTGGTCCGATAGCCCGATGCAGGGCGCGTCGTCGAGCCCGAACTGGCCGGTGGCATCATGGACCCCGAAATTCGCCCCGGTCGCCTCGATCAGCGCCGCGCGGACCGCGTCATAGCCCTTCATCCGCGCGATCACCGTGTCGGCCAGGTAGATGACGTGCTGGGCAAAGGGCGCGGTCCGGAAGAAATGGTAGAAGGTGACCGTCTCGGCCACGTCGGGCTCCGACATCCCGAGCCCTTTGGCCAGCGCCGCGATCGCGTCTTCCGAGATGTGGCCGCGTGCGTGTTGCACCTCCCAGAGCATGTCCATCAGCCGGGTCCTGTCCGACCCGTGCCGCTCCAGCACCTCTCCGACGAGACGTTCCACAAAACGGTCCATGATACCTCCCTGTCCGCCTGACGTGGGATGCGCCGGCCCCGGGGGACCGGCGCGAAACGAAGCCCGAACCGGCGCTGGCTTGGATCCGCCGGCCCAGACATGCGACCGATCCGCCCGGGCACAAGGTTTCAGACCACGCCAGACCGGGGATGCCGCGCGCGCCGGTGGGTCCGGCCGCTCTCGAGCGCCCCCCGGGCCCGGCGCGTCCTCCGGGTGGGGTCGGTCTTTGCGCGGATACTTCCATGTTTCCCCGCATCCGACATTGACACGGGTCAATTTGAAGGCTTTTCCCGGTACGATTTCACCGATTATAGATTCCGTTTTATTTCCGAGACTTACCAATCGGACCGCACAGGTTTTCCGGGGCGCCCGGCAAAACAGGATTCGGAATATTCAAATAGAAATATTCGCGGGAATGAATATATTTTCGACTCGCCGCCCCGGCTGCTGCCCAGCGCCCCCTTTCCCGGCCCCGACCCCGTCCCCGTCCCCGGGCCACCCGCGGAATCACCGCAGGCTCCGGCCGGACCACGTGCGCGCCTCGGACAGGGCGCATCGGCGCGCCATCGGTTTCCGGGCATTCGACGAACCGCCGGCGCACATGCGGCCGGCAGCGCACGAGCAGCCGCGCATGGCCAGGATGGTGCGACCGATCGAGGCGCCGCGCGATGATGATCCCGTGACCGCTCGTGAGCGCGGTCCGGCGGCGCGCTCGGTCTCAAGATGCAGGCGCCGCTTCTACCGTCCCAGCGATGTCTCCCAGGCCGACAGAAAGTCGTTCCGCTTGAGCTCGTCCAGGTAGGTCAACAGCCCCGGGCTCAGGCGGATCGGCAGAAACGTCCCAAGGCGATCCTGGATTTCCCGGCCGATCAACGACGTCGCGCTCTGTTGCTGGATGACCGGCAGCAGCGGCGTCCGGTCCGCGATGATGCGCTGGCCTTCGTTGGACAGCAGGAATTCCACAAACAGCCTTCCGAGCTCGCCCTGCCGCGCCGCTTTCGGGACAAAGGCGGTCCGGGTCATCGCCAGATTGTAATCGTCGAAGAAGTGCAGACCCAGATGCGGCTTGGTTTCGACCTGGGCCGCGGCGTAGGACCCGATCGCGTTGAAAACGAACGCCAGCTCTCCGCGCGCGGTCGCGTCGACCATCTCGGAGGTACAGCAATAGGTCTTGAGATCGGCCCGGCCGAGGACCTCGAACAGGCGCAACACCTGCGGTCCCTGCAGACTGTCCTGCGTCGCATAGAGGTAGCCGACGCCGGACAGAGCGATGTCATAGGTGCCGATGCGGCCCCGGAAACGGTCTTCATTTGCCCGCACGAACGTCGCCAGGTCCCGGTGCGAGGCGGGCAGTTCATCCCTGGCGACGGCATCGGTATCGTAGATCATGACGGCGGGCTCGAAAGTGAAGCCGAACAGCTCGGATCGCCAGACCGCCCAGGACGGGGGCTCGATCTGGGACGACAGCTGGATGCGCCGCGCGAGCCCGCGGTTGACGAGGTCCAACTGCAGATCCATCGCCGAAGAGATGACGACGTCGGGGCTGTCCGGGCCGTCTGCGCCGTTCAGGGCCAGCATGGCGCGATAGAGCTCCAACGTCTGGAATTCGACATACACCACATCCACCCCGGGCAGCCGCGCCTCGAACGCCTCAATCAGCGGCTGCATGGCCGGGGTGTCGGTGGCGCTGTGGATCAGCAGCGTCTCGGCCCTGGCCGGCGACCCGGACCAGACCGGCAGAAGCGCCAGCATCAGGAGCGCCAGCAAACGTTTGAAGACAAGTGTCACACCAAGCCCCCCCAGCGACGAGCGCCCCAAACGCAGGTCCGCCCCGTGGCCCTCGGCCACCGCCTTGACGATGGACAGGCCAAGGCCGGAGCCCATGCCGTTCTCCGACAGAGACGTAAAGCGTTGGGTCGCGCGGGGAAGATCCTCGTCCGCGATCCCCGGTCCGGCATCCTCGACCGACAGGGTCAGCTCGGCGTCGGTACCTTTGAGGCTGATCGTCACCGTATTGTCGGGCGGACCATGCCGCACCGCGTTCTCGATCAGGTTGCGCAGCGCCTCGCGGATCGACAGGGCGTCGCCGAGGATGATATCTTCGCCCGCCTCGATCCCTTCGCCCGCAAACGAAAGCGCGATGTGCCGCATCCGGCTGTCGCGCAGGGTTTCGGCGAGGATGTCCCGCACCAGCGGCTTCAGCGCGACCGGCTGCAGGCTGGACCGGTCCGAGCGATGGATGACCATCGCGTTGGCCAGAAGCTGGTTCGTCAGCCGCACCGTCCGCGTCGCCTGCCGGTCGGCCTTGACCAGCCGCGACCGCATCTGCTCGGGCGTGTCCGCATCGGCCGCGAGCGACAGATGTCCCTGCAGGGCCGAGAGCGAGGTGCGCGTCTGGTGGGCGACATCGGCGATGAAGGTCTCGGTCAGCGTGCGGCTGCGGCCGAGCCTTTCGATGAAGCCGTTGATCGCGTTGAACAGCCCCCTGATTTCGCGCGGCGGCAGACCCACGACAGGTCCGAGATCGGCCGGTTCACGTTGCGCGAGGTCGTCGGCGATCTGACGCAACGGGGCGAGCGAGGTTCGGATCGCCAGCCAGACGAACCCGAGACCGATCAGCGACAGACCCGCGAGCCCGATCAGACCGGTCGCAAAGAAGGCGCGTTGCTGGGCATTGCGCAGCTCGACCGTCTGCCCGACCTGGACCGCCACCCATTGGCGCCCCTCGGGCGTGTTGAGCTGGCGCGCCTGGATGACGAAACGGAAATCGGACCCGCGATATGCCTCTTCAAAAAAACGCCGGCGAGGCAGAGGCGGCCAGATCGGAGGGCGCGGGAAGATCGGGGGTGCCGGTCAGCTCGCTCCCGCCCGGCAGATAGACGCGGTACTGCACCCGGTCCACGGGATTCAGCGACAGGATTTCCATCGCGGAATTCGGCAGATCGACCGTCGCCCCCTCGGGACCGACGGAAACCCGCTCCAGGATGGACAGGGCCGTGCCGGCCAGAAGCAGATCGTGCGGTCGGTTCGCGGACGCGCGCGCGTAGGTCCACAACAGCGCAGAGATCAGCAACAGAAGCACAACGAAGCCAGTGGCCATCGTCACCAGAAGGCGACGCTGAAGCGAATGACCGCGGACCCTACTCATCTTCTGCAAGGTAGGCGATATAGCCCAGACCCCGCGCGGTCTTGATGACCAGGGGCGTGCCTTCAAGTTTGCGCCGCAGCCGGGTGACAAGCTGCTCCACGGCATTGAGACTCGGCGCTTCCTCGAAGGAATAGAGCCGGTCCGCCACGTCTTCCTTGGTCAGCATCCGGCCCATGTTGTCGATCATGATTTCCAGAAGCTGGATCTCGCGCGCCCGCAACTGGGCATCGCGGCCGTCGATCCTTGCCTGCTTCGCGGCCCGGTCGAAGACCAGCGGACCGGCCGTGAAGACGTTGCTTGCGTTGCCCGCGCGGCGGCGGGCCAGCACCCGGCAGCGGGCCGACAATTCGCGGAAATCGACCGGCTTGATCATGTAATCGTCGGCCCCGGCATCGAGGCCGATCACGCGGTCGTCGATCTGGCTGCGCGCGGTCAGGATGATGACCGGTGTCTCGTCCGACCGGTTGCGCAGCGACCGCAGGACCTCGTAACCGCTGCGCCCGGGCAGGTTCACATCCAAGAGGACGATGTCGAACTTGAAGTGGCGCAGGAGCTCGTTGGCCTCATTGCCGTCGCGCTCGTGGTCGACGGAATGCCCCTCTGCCCGCAGGCGATCGAGGATCGTCTCCGCCAGGTCGTCGTTGTCCTCCACGAGCAGCATTCTCATGCGCCCAAAATAGCAGGGCGGACCGGAGCGGGGAAGCTGCGCGGCGCGCCCCGGGCCCTGAGTCAGCGTCGTGTCAGTTTCGCGTCAGGGTGGCCTCAGGCTTTGCACGGATAGTGGCGTGATCCGGGGGAGGACCCGGGACGAAACTTTGGGAGGACACTCATGTCATTCGCACGCCTTGGCGCGACCTTTGTCGTCGCCGCCGCCGCTGCCGCTTTCGCGGCGCCCACCTTCGCACAGAGCCAGATCGACGATCCGGAATGCGTCGCCCCCGCCAACCCCGGCGGCGGTTTCGATCTGACCTGCCGGATCGCCCAGACCGGCCTCGAGCCGCATCTGTCCGAACCGGTGCAGGTGACGTTCATGCCCGGCGGCATCGGCGCCGTGGCCTACAACCTGTTCAACACCACCCGCACCGATGACGGCTCGGCCATCGTCGCCTTCTCGACCGGGTCGCTCCTGAACATCGTGACCGGCAAGTACGGCGACTTCACCGAGAAGGATGTGCGCTGGGTCGCCACCGCCGGTGCCGATTTCGGCGCGGTCGTCGTCCGCGCGGACAGCGACTATCAGGACCTCAAGGGGCTGATGGACGATTTCTCCGCCGATCCCGCGTCAGTCGTCGTCGGCGCCGGTGGGTCGGTCGGTTCTCAGGACTGGATGAAGGGCGCGCTCCTGCTGCGCGAGGCCGGCGCCTCGCCGATGGACATGCGTTACGTCGCCTTCGACGGCGGCGGCGATGCCATCGCGGCGCTGCTCGGCGGCTCGATCGAGGTCTACACCGGCGACGTGGGCGAAATGGTGCCCCATATCGAATCCGGTCAGATGCGTATCCTCGCGGTCCTGTCGCCGGAGCGCCTGGAGGCGCCCTTCACCGAGATCCCGACCGCGATCGAGCAGGGCTACAATGTCGAATGGACGATCCTGCGCGGCTTCTACATGGGCGGCGGCGTCTCCGACGCGGATTACCAGGCCTGGGTCGATGCCTTCGAGGCCGCCTACGCGACCGAGGCCTTCGCCGCGATCCAGAAGGAACGCGGCCTCCTGCCCCTGAACATGGCCGGCGACGCGCTTCAGGCCTCGATCGAAGAGCGGGTCGAGACCCTGCGCCAGATCGCCACCGAAGCCGGTCTGCTGAGCAACTGACCCCGCGCTGAACCGCCGGCCCGCATCAGGCACGATGCGGGCCGGACCCCCGAACGACACCACCCCATGAATCCGAGGAGGCCTGACATGGTCGACCGCATTTTTGCCGGGGTGCTTCTGATCGTGACGCTGGCCTATGCGGTCATCGCTTTCACCGCCATCAAAGCCCCCTTCCAATACGATCCGCTCGGGCCGGAAAGCTGGCCGCGGATCCTGTCGCTCGTGGCGATTGCCTGCCTGCTGGTGATCCTGTGGAAACCGGACGCCACGAAGATGGGCGTTGCGCACAAGACCTGGTTTCGCCTGGGCGCCACCGTCGTCCTGCTGGCGGCCTATGCCGAACTCTACGAACCGCTGGGCTTCATCCTGTCCACGATCCTGTTCGGCACCGCGCTCTGCGCCATGCTCGGCGCGGGGGTCGCGCGGTCGATCGTCTTCGGCGTGGGGACCGGTGTCGCCGGATATCTTCTCTGCGCGGTCCTGCTCGATCTGAACCTGCCCGAGGGCGCGCTGATCGAGGCCCTGCTTGAGCCCTCCACCCAAGAAGAAGGAGCGTCGTGATGGAAGCGGTGTTTTCCGGCCTCGCGACCGGCTTTGGCGTCGCGCTCGACCCGTTTAACCTGTTTCTCGTGCTGGCGGGCTGTTTTGCCGGCACCCTGATCGGCGCGCTCCCCGGCCTCGGCCCGATCAACGGCGTCGCGATCCTGCTGCCCATCGCCTACGGGCTGGGCTTCAGCCCCGAATCCGCGCTGATCCTCCTGGCCGGGATCTATTACGGCGCGGAATACGGCGGGCGGATCTCGTCGATCCTGCTGAACGTCCCCGGCGACGCGGGGGCGGTGATGACCACGCTCGACGGCAACCCGATGGCGCGCAACGGCGAGGCCGGCCGCGCCCTCTCGCTGTCGGCGGTCGCGTCCTTCGTCGGCGGCACCTTCGCGGTGATCCTCATGTCGCTCTTCGCGCCGGTCCTGGCCCGCTTCGCGGTCACCTTCTCGCCCGCCGACTACGTGGCGCTGATGGTCTTTGCCTTTGCCTCGCTCGCCTCGCTGGTTGGCAAGAGCGCCGTCAAGACGCTGCTGGGCGCCACCGTCGGCCTGATGCTGGCGACCATCGGCATCGACGCCAACACCGGCGTGCCGCGCTTCACCTTCGGGATCCCGGACATCCTGGCCGGCATCGACTTCCTGATCGTGGTCGTGGGCCTGTTCGGCATGGCGGAACTCCTGACGCTGGTGGAACACCAGGTTTCGGGCAAGCTGAAGTCGCTGCCTGTGGACAAGAGCTTTGTCCGCTGGGCCGACCTGGCGAAATGCAAGTGGACCATCGCCCGGGCCTCGGTGATCGGCTTCTTCATCGGCATCCTGCCCGGCACCGGCGCCTCGGTCGCCTCGGCGGTGGCTTACGGCACGGAAAAGCGGATCTCGGACAGCGAACAGACCTTCGGGACCGGCGATATCCGCGGACTGGCCGCGCCGGAGGCCGCCAACAACGCCGCCGCCGGCGGGGCGATGGTGCCGATGCTGACGCTGGGCATCCCCGGCTCGGGCACGACGGCGATCCTTCTCGGCGCGCTCTTGATGTTCAACATCCAGCCCGGCCCGATGATGTTCACCCAGCGGCCCGAGGTGGCCTGGGGCCTGATCGCGTCGATGTATGTCGGCAACGTCGCGCTCCTGATCATCAACCTGCCGCTGGTGGGCCTCTTCGCCCGGATGCTGACGATCCCGCAGCACTACCTGACGCCGCTGATCGCGATCCTGGCCTTCATCGGGATCTACACCATCGTCGGCAACCCGTTCGACCTGCTGATGATCACCGGCCTCGGCGTCTTCGGGTGGTTCCTGCGCAAGCTCGACTTCAGCCTGGCGCCGATCATCCTGGGCTTCGTCCTCGGCAGCCTGTTCGAGAACAACCTGCGCCGCGCGCTGTCGATCTCCGGCGGGGATTGGGGCATCCTGGTCGAGGACTACAAGAGCGTGATCCTCTACCTGCTGGCTGTGCTCGTCGTCGCCGCGCCGATCTGGTTGACCCGCCGGACGCGCACTGTGGAAGGCGATGCCACGGTCGACTACGACTGAGCCGATGACACAGGACCTTAAAAGCGCTGCGGCCACGCTTGTGGCCGCGCTCGCGGGGGCGGCTCTGGCCGCCCTCGCAGGCTTTCCGGCCGGGGCGTTGATCGGCAGCACGCTGGGGGTCGGTGCCATCGCGGTGGCCGGGGTTCGCGTCGACCTGCCGCCGCGGCTGCGCGACCTCGCCTTCGCGACCATCGGCATCTCGCTCGGTTCGGGCATCGACGACCGGCTGTTCGGCCAGCTCGGCACCTGGGCATTGAGCCTGACCATCCTGGTGGCGTCGCTGATCGCCACCATCGTCGCGGGCCGGATGATCCTGATGCGGGGCTTCGGCCTCGACGCCGGAACCGCAACGCTGGGCAGCGCCCCGGGCACCATGTCGAACGCCATCGCGGTGGCGCTCGACGGGCACGGCGATGCCGCCACCGTCATGGTCCTGCAACTGATGCGGCTCCTGGTGCTCGTCATCGCCGTACCGCCCCTGGCCACGGCGCTTGGCGGATCGGCCGACGGCACCGCCGACACATTTCGCTCCATGCCGCTCGCTGTCTTTGCCGTGCTCCTGGGTCTTGCGCTGGCGCTGGGCCATGTCGGTGCCCGCGCCGGTCTGCCCGCCGCCAGTCTGCTGGCCGGCATGGCGCTGAGCGCGACAGGCCACGCGACCGGGCTGGTCGCCGGCGCGGCGCCGCCCTGGGCGATCTTTGCCGCCTTCGCCATCACCGGCGCCGTGCTGAGTACGCGGATGAGCCGCGTGACCGCCGCGGAGGTCAAGCGCAGCGCCTTGGCGGGGCTGGCGCTGGTCGCAACCTCGCTCGTCATCTCGCTGGGCTTCGCGCTGCTTGCGCAGGACGTCACCGGCCTGCATTTCGCGCAGGTGTGGATCGCCTATGCCCCCGGCGGGGTCGAAGCGATGGCCGCGATCGGCCTGTCGCTGGGCTACGACCCGGCCTATGTTGCCGTCCACCATTTCGCGCGGATCTTCGCACTCCTCTTGATTGTTCCATTGGCATTGCGGCTCTGGCGCTGATCAATCCCCCTGCTTTCCTGGTCTCCGGTTCATCGAGCCGCTTCACGCGGTTGGCTTTGGAGGCAGCGGTGTCGGCGTGCAACGCACTGCTCTGATTGCATTGGCAACCAACGTGCCGCGCGGCGTCGCAAAGCTCACTTCTGAAGTTCCCGGGATGTGGGCTTGCGACGTTTCCACATGTCGGGATCGCGTCGGCAGCGAACGTCCGCCTTCCGCCGGTCCGGCCAGACGTCGCGCCCCTGCGAAACAGATCGCGCAATCGCGGCGAATGACCGCTGTGGAGACGCTGCGCTGCGTCGTCCGGGGTCAAATGAATGGCCGCGACGCACCGTTCCGCGCCCTTCGCCTGATCGGGTGACCGGGTTTGCGCTCGCCGGGCCAGGCTGCTCCCGGATCAGGAGCGTCGCCCGGGCGCTTCTCGGCGGTCCAACCGGCTCTGGAGCCAGTTCGGCGCCTCGTCCGCAACCGGTCCGACCTCTGTTCGGGCCCAGCTGTACCCGCTTGGGGAAGTGGCCTGCCTTTTCCAGCCGCGCGACGCGCTGCGGCGAGCAGAGGACCAACGCCCGTTGGTGGCGCTTCGAAAGCATCTTCACCACGATACCACCATGACTGAAGAGCATCGCGATGCCCCAGGCTGCGACGATACCTGGGCCCACCGGCGCTATCATACTGGGCAGACTGTCGAAATCGGTCTTCGAGGCCACGCAGGATTGGAGACGACGGTTTTTGGCCCGCGCGGCAGATCTCCGCATCCGGTCTGCAGCGATCTGAGGCAGGACGAGACGAAACCTCGCCCGTCTCTCTCACCCGCAACCTGTACGTCGTTGATCTTGTGGTACCGCCTCCCCGGCTTGAACGGGGGACCTCTGGATCCACAATCCAGCGCTCTAACCAACTGAGCTAAGGCGGCACGCCGGAGGGATTTACCGCCCGTTCCCTGCCATTGCAAGGGGGAATGCACCCCCGAACGCACCGCAACCGCTCCGGTTCGCCACCTGTTCGGGGTTGAAAATTGCGCCGCGCCCGCGCAAGGTCGGGCACCTTTGCGGAGTGAGCACCATGGGCATCAACAGCGAGACTGACATCACCGCCAACCTGCAGATCGGGCCGACCACGCTCGGCATGGTCCGGATCTTTATCGAAGGCGACGGGATTGACCTGCCGATGGATTTCGACCCCGAGGAAGCGGATGAGATCGCCGAGGAAATCCGCGCCGCCGCGGCCCAGGCCCGGGCGATGTCCAAGCCGAAAGGGAAAGGCAGGCGCTGACAGGTCCCCAGGGGCTCCCTGCGTCCGGCACGCGCATCCGGGAAAGGACACGCCGGAGCCGGGCCGATCGGCCCGAAGGGTCCGACATCATCGCAGCCGACCCGTCACCCGACGCCCTGCCGAAACCGCACGGAACTGCACCTAAACTGCATGGATATGGCACCGAGCTGGCCGCGCCGCGCCGCCGCGCGCAAGCGCGGCACCCCCGCCCGCCGCAGGCGCGCGCCGAAGGCGCTCCCGACATCGTCGCGGCGTTCAGACCAGCGGATCGACCAACCCCGCTACGCCCGGATCGCGAAACCCCTGTAGCCGGCTGGCGGCATGGCGGGCGAATTTCTGCAGCATCACCTTGCGGCGCGCGGGCGCCAGTTTCGTCTCCGGTCCCATGCGGACGATCTCCGCATCGTAGCCGTCGGCGATGATCAGCCCGGTTTCCGGCGGCAGCAGCTCGGTCGGAAACTCGGCGTCGACCGCCCAGAAATAACGGTCGCCCCATTCCAGATAGCCCTGCCACTTCGCGTCCGCCGCGAAATCGGCGCGCGACGATTTGCATTCGATCACCCAGAACTCGCCCTTCGGCCCGAGCGCGAAAACGTCCATCCGCAGCCCCCGGGCCGGCACGAATTCCTCGACCGAGACGAAATCGTGCTGCCGCAGGTGCCGCGCCACACCCCGCGCGAGGAGCTGTCCGGGCTGATATGTGAGGGCGGTATCCTGCATGGGCACACCATGAACAAGGGGTGAACAAAAGTCCAGCCTTGCCAGTACGCCCCCGCGTGGCATGCTGCACGTCATGCCCGATCCCCATCCCTTTCTCGCCCTTTGGCGCCTCTCCGCGCCCGAGCCTCTGAAACAGGAAGGCCACGCCCATGTCTGGCGCGTGACCCGGACCGACGGCACGTTCGCCGCGCTCAAGATCTTCCTGCCCGGGCGCGGCGGCAACGAGCGCAACGCCGCGGCCTGGCACCGGCGCTATGCCCGCACGGGCCTCTGCCCCGCGGTGCTCGCCGAAACCGGCGACGCGGTGCTCTACGACTGGGCCCCCGGCGACAGCCTCGGCGATCTGTTCCGCGCCGGGGAGCCGGACAGGGCCGACGCGCTTCTGGGCCAGGTCATGGCCGGGCTCCACGCCGCCCCCGCAGACAGCGCCGGCCCCTTCGTGGCCCTGCGCGACTACGCCCGCGCCCTTGCGACCTTCACCCCGCCCGGCACCTTCACCGCCGCCCAACGCGCCGACATGGCACGGGCGGCCGAACTGCAGGCCACGCTCCTCGCCAGGACGCCCCCGGGCAGCCTCCGCCTGCTCCACGGCGATCTGCACCACGACAACGTGCTCGGCGCCGGAGACCGCTGGGCCGCGATCGACCCCAAAGCGGTGATCGGAGACATCCATTTCGAACCGGCAAACGCCTTTCGCAACCCGAATGGCGGCCGGGCGGCGGCGCTGGACCCGGCCCGGATCGACCGGCGCGCCGATCTGTGGGCGGCGGCCTTGGGGCTCGACCGCGCGCGGCTCCTCGACTGGGCGGCCGCCAAATGCGCCTTGTCGATTGCCTGGACCTGCGCCGACCCCGCCGCCGCCTTGCCGCAGGACGACCTCGCGCTTCTGTCGGTCCTGCTGGCCCGCGCGGGCTGACCGCCTCTCCACACCCGCCCCTTGCACTCGCGTGTCTGTGCGACTAGGTAGCCGGGTGGCGGTCTGCCCTTCTCGTAACGAGGACAAATTCCGGTGGCCTTAAAGACTTCCGAGGGAGCTGGCTCTGTCCGGACCGTGGTCCGGTTACCTGGCGCCCACCTGTACATACAGGTCCTCGGGAATTAAGTTGCCTCAACGGTCGCGGTGGTCCCGCCACACCCCCCCGCAAGCCCGAAACAAAAAGAGCGCCCCTCGGGGCGCCCGTTCGTGTCCGGCGGTACGGATTGCGGTCAACGCAGCCCGCGACGCGCCCGCGGCGCTTCGGCCGCAACCTTCACGCGGGCCGGGATATTGGTCGCCACCGGGATCCGCTTGCCGCCCTGCGGCCCGTCATCCTGCTCTTCCATCCGCATGATGGTGATGGCGAACTGCACGCCGGCAAAGACCACCCCGTTGAAGAACACCAGCATGACCAGGGCGATCCAGCCCACGTTCGAGGTCGAGATCAGGTGCCACAGGTTGGCCACGTTGAGAAAGAGCAGCGCACCGACGAAAACCGCCGAGAGGCCAAAGCCCATGATCACGTTCTTGATGTAGAGGCGGACGAGCTCCGGCATGATCGGTCCCCGATGTCTGTTCGCGTGGCAATTCCATTCCAAACCTAGCATCTGTGATCCGCTTGCCAAGCGTCATGCTGTCACATCGTCCAGATTGTCCCGAAATCGGCGAAAATACGCAGAGGACCGCTCGGATTCCTGCAAGTTCACACCACAATCGCCGCCAATGGGAGCCGCCGCCGCCATGGCACGCGACGGCGACGACCGGTTCGCCAAGGTCACCCCGACGGCCGCGCAGGTGGGTTTCAGCCAAGCCGGCGATCCGTTCCCGTCCTTCGACGAGCGCCAGGTGGCCGTTCTCGAAGACCTGATGTGGGACCACGGCGCGCTCGGCCGACCGCAGATGGCCGGAACCTTCGCCGCGATCCGCGCCGAAGACCCGATCCGGTCGCAAGCGGTGCGGCGCCGTTTTCCCGGCAAGAAGGACCTGCCGACCGATCTTGGCGTCTGGAGCGGCGAACCCACCCGGATGCCGGCCCGGATGTACAGCGAATACCTGCGCGGGCCGTTTCTCGAAAACCGGCTTTCGGCCGGGCGGTTTGCCGTGGAGGGCCGTGTGGTCGCGCTCAGAAACATCGCCACGCCGGTCCTCGTGGTGGCGACCGAGGGCGATCGCATCGCGCCCAGGCGCACGGTTGGCAAGACGACGCTGTTCACCGATTGCGACCTGACCTTCGTGCTGGTGGAGGGCGGCCATAACGGTGGCTCCCGAGCCAGCCAGCACCCCCGGGACGCCTATAGCACACAGTCGAACGTCGCCCGGGGACGCAAAATGTCGACCCTGACAGTTGGATCGTTCGGCACGGGCCACGGGACGGCATCCGGTACGGCGCGAGGCGCGGACCGTGGCGCTACCTGAGTTAATGAAAGGTTAAACCCGCTTCCGGTCGGGGATAAGATCGGGAAATAGTCCCTTATTTATCATCCACTTGAACGAAATCCAGAAATCCGGAAATCCGGATTTCTGGATTTCCGGCGGGTCCGGATCAGCCCCTGGCGCGCGTCCCCGCCGCACCGCCGATCCCACGTGGAACAGCCCCTGCGGCGACCCGCCTCAGAATGCCTCCGGCCGGGCCTCCCGCGCCATGTGATCGAGCACCGCATTGGCGAACTTCGGCTCGTCGCCTTCGGGAAAAAACGCCCGCGCCACGTCGACGAACTCGGTGATCACCACCTTGGGCGGCGCCTCGCCGTCGAGCAGCTCAGCGCCGGCAGCCCGAAACAGCGCCCGCAGCGTCGGGTCGATCCTTGCGATCGGCCATTTCGCAACCAGCGCCCGGTCGGTCATCTGGTCGATCTTCGCCTGCTGGTTCACCGCCTCGTCCATCAGCTTGCGAAACAGCGGCACATCGCCCTCGGCCATCTCGTAATCGTCGAACTTTTCGCCGAAGCGATAGTTCTCGAACTCGGCAATCACCCGGTCGACGGTCTGGTTGCCCGCCTCCATCTGGAACAGCGCCTGCACCGCGAACAGCCGCGCGGTCGAGCGCATCTTGCGCTTCTGGTTGCCCGACAGGCTCATGCCTTGGCGCCCCCGTCGGGATCGCCCGCGAGCTTGATCTCGTCGGCCGGGCGGAAGCCGACCGGCGCCCGGTCGCGACCCCATTTGCGCCTCAGCGCAATCAGGTGCAGCGCCGCCGCCGCCGCACCGCCGCCCTTGTTCTGGTCCTCCGGATTGGCCCGGACAACGGCCTGGCCGCGGTTCTCGACGGTGAGGATGCCGTTGCCCACCGCGAGCCCCTGGAGCCCGAGCAGCATGAGCCCGCGCGAGCTGTCGTTGCACACCGTCTCGTAATGGGTGGTCTCGCCGCGGATCACGCAGCCGAGCGCGACGAAACCGTCGAAATTCGACTGCCGGTCGGCCACGGCGATGGCGGAAGGTACCTCCAGCGCGCCCGGCACCTCGATCAGCTCCCATGTCCCGCCGACTGCCTCGATCTCGGCTTTGGCGCCGGCCACGAGATCGTCGGCGATGTCGCGATAATAGGGCGCGACCACGATCAACAGCTTCACCGGCTTGTCGAAGCTCGGGCGCGGCAGGATGTAGTGGCTTTCATGTCCGGCCATCAGGCGTCTCCCGTTGCAGTGCCGAAAATCGGGTGCGTCCCCTCGATCACCAGATCATAGGCTTCGAGCCCGACCACCTTGGGCAGCGGGCTGTCGGTGACCAGCGTCAGCCGGGTGATCCCGAGCCCGGACAGGATCTGCGCGCCGAGCCCGTATTGGCGCAGGATCTGGGGCGAGACCGCGCCGTCGACCGCGAGTTTCATCCCCGGGTCGCGCAGCAGCACCACCGCGCCGCGCCCTGCATCCGCAATGATCTGCATCGCGCGGGGCAGTTCGTCATGCGGCTTCGGGCCGATCCCGAGCGCGTCTTCGAGCGGGTTCAGCGCATGCATCCGCACCAGAACCGGCTCGGGACCGGCGAGGTCGCCCTTGGTCAGCACGATGTGTTCCGCGCCCTGGGTCTGATCGGTGAAGACGCGCAGGCACCATTCCCCGCCATAGGCCGAGGTCACGGTCTTGGACGCGCTTTCCTTGACCAGGTTGTCGTAGCGCCGGCGGTAGGCGATCAGATCCGAGATCGTGCCGACCTTGAGCCCGTGTTTCTGAGCGAAGGCGACGAGTTCGGGCAGCCGCGACATCGTCCCGTCGTCGTTCATGATCTCGCAGA